>CAJWWP010000003.1:0-72888 GCA_913048525.1 uncultured Chloroflexota bacterium | reverse complement strand
CGAAATCTTCTATTCCTGACTTGTTATAAACGCTTATAAGCGCTTTCATCCATATTCTCCGTATTCCCCTTATATATAAATGGCCTCATTTGTTATCAATCAACACACGACCATCCCCCATTTCCACGATCACCTCGCCAGCAAGCACAGATCCTTCCACACTAGCGAGAATAGCATTCACTTCATCAGGATCGCATACAACTACCATGCCTAGCCCCATGTTATAGACACGATACATTTCCTTTATATCTATCCCGCCTTGTTTTCGGATAATGTCAAACACCGCGGGAGATTCCCATAAAGAAGCATCAAATCGTGCCGCCAGCCCAGGCGGTAGCATTCGGGGCATATTTTCATATAGGCCACCACCAGTGATATGCGCAATGCCTTTTGACATTTGAAAAACAGGTTTTAACATTTTGTAGTAGGAGGGGTGTGGTCGAAGAAGCGCTTCTCCTAACGTCTCGCCCAACTCCGATAAATATTCCGAAAGCCTCGCTGGATTGGCATGTAGTTCAAACACATGCCTCACCAGAGAGTATCCGTTGGTATGAAGGCCATTTGACGGAACACCTATTAGTGAGTCTCCTACTTTTATATTTTCCATCGGTTTGAGCATCTGTTCCGATTCCACAGCTCCGACAACAAACCCGGAAAGATCAAAGTTATCCCCTGAAAAAACACCCGGCATCTCGGATGTCTCCCCACCTATAAGGGCACAGCCAACATCTTGGCAGGCATTTGCTATCCCTACCACAACAGTTTCAACAATGTCGGGGTCCATGTTCGAAGTTGCAACATAATCTAGGAAAAATAAGGGATCTGCACCTATGACAATTAAATCATTTATGCAGGCGTTCACTAGATCCACGCCTATTTGATCAAAGTTATTAGCCATAACAGCAACCATAAGCTTGGTTCCTACTGGGTCTGTACTCGATACAAGTACAGGATCCCTGTATCCATCAACCTTATACATCGCTCCGAAGCCGCCCACACCTCCCAACACATTAGGTCCATACGTTTTTTTCGCGACTTGTTTTATTCGCTCTTTAACTCTTTGAGAAGCTTCTAGGTCAACGCCTGCAGATTCATATGTAGCCCCAGACTGTGGAGAACTCATTTATTTGCCCTATTGAATTATTTAACGCCATGCATCTAGATTTTCGCAGACCCGCTCTACTCAACAGAACTTTAACCTGTTACGCAATCCAAATCTATTTCACCTATACGGATCTTCTCTATAGTTTCGACCCAAAACGAATGCTCTTTTTTTTGGATTTTTTCCCTCAATGACTCCACAGTCTCTCGGGGATCAATAGGGACTCTCGCTTGAGCAACGATTGACCCATGGTCATAAAGATGGTCTACCAAATGAATGGTTACACCACTTTCTGTTTCACCAGCTCTAATAACAGCAGAATGTACAAAATCTCCATACATTCCTTCGCCCCCATAGTCGGGTAACAAAGCAGGGTGGCTATTAACTATTCTGTTAGGGAAATGTTCAATTAGTTGAGGTCCGATTTTCTTCATGTAGCCTGCTAATACAAGCAAATCCACATTGTGATGGTTCATGACACACTTTATGGATTGCTCGAGATCTGCCGGACTAGAGTGAGTAAGAGAACTAATATGATAGGAAGGTATACTCGCGTTCCCAGCCCTCTTAAGAGCTTTGGATCTAGAGTTATTACTTACAACAACTCTTACACTCCCGTAAATACCCCCGGTCGCACAAGCATCCATTATGGCTTGAAGGTTCGTTCCCCCATGAGAAGCCATTATCCCTAAATTTATAGGACCCTGAGAAAAATCTGGCAATCTTGCTAAATCCTAAAGGCTCAGGCTTCTAAAACTAACTTATCCATTTCGAGTTGAACAGGTATTGGATATTCTCCCGTAAAACACCCCATACAATACTTGTTTCTATTCCCAGAAACCGATTTCATCAAACCCTCCGGGCTCAAAAACCCCAATGAGTCGGCCTCTAAAAAATCACACATTTCATCCACTGACATGTTGGCTGCCAGAAGCTCATCCTTAGTGGCTAGATCAACCCCAAAATGACAGGGGGATATAATCGGAGGGGCGCAGATACGCAAATGGATTTCCTTCGCTCCCCCCTTTCTCAATAGTTTAACAACGTGAGGTGTCGTTGTACCCCGAACGATACTGTCGTCTACGACCACAACTTTCTTTCCCTCCAGAATTTGAGGCAAGTAGTTTAACTTACGCCGAACACCCAATTCACGGAGTCGCTGGTCAGGTAATATAAAGGTGCGTCCTACATACCTGTTCTTCACAAGACCTTCAGTGAACGGGATTCCAGATTCCTGGGAATAACCTACCGCTCCAGCGGTAGCCGAGTCGGGGACACCAATAACAACATCAGCGTCCACTGGAAATTCTTTCGCCAGTTCCGCCCCCATCGCCATCCTGCTTGAATACACGAGGGAACCATCCAGAATGCTGTCAGGCCTAGCAAAATAAATTTGCTCAAAGACGCAATTGCCAAAAGATCCATTTGATGACTTCTTGTACACAGACTTAAGCCCATCATCATCAATAACTACAGCTTCGCCAGGCTCCACTTCACGGACATAATCCGCCCCTATATGATCAAGAGCACAAGATTCAGAAGCCAACACCCAACCCCCATTTAAACGCCCTATGCATAAAGGCCTTACTCCCAGCGGATCTCGTATTCCGACAAGTTTATCAACAGTCATAATAACCAGTGAATATGCCCCCTGAAGTCTACGCATCGCATACGCTGCTCGATCAGACCAATTATCCGCAGGAGCATTAGATATTAAATGAGCAATTATTTCAGAATCTGCCGTGGATTCAAATGAGAGTCCCCAATCAAATAACTCCTCTCTTAGTTCTAAGGCGTTGATCACATTCCCATTGTGCCCAAGAGCTATCTCCACACCTGTACCCTTTGAAATAATGGGCTGGGCATTACTGATATTACTCGAGCCGGTGGTAGAGTATCGTGTGTGCCCTATAGACATGTAACCCGGCAACCTAGACAGGTCGTATTCTTGAAAAGCCTGTCCGACTAAACCCATTTCTGTATGAGCTCGTATCGATCTACCATCACTGGTAGCTATACCAGCGCTCTCTTGTCCCCTGTGCTGCAAAGCATAAAGACCGAAGAACACAGCTCGGGCCGCCTCTTCCCCCCTGGCATACACACCCACCACTCCACACGCCTCTCGTGCTGAGTCATCATATTCATCCAAGGAAATCTCTATTGGAGTATTGTCTGCAGGGATATTCGGGGATGCGAAGGTCTCTCCCACTTTTCTATTGGGAATCGGACTCTGAGTCCTATGTTGGTCTGAATAATGGCCTTCGGGGATAATTAAACCATCTCCCAGTTGGTGATCTGGTTAGTCAAAACCTACCTCACGGACCTACGAATGCACCCTTCGTACTACAGACCAGATTATATGTCCGCCATAAATAGGGGTCAAACGATAAATGCATACAAATCCGGAAGATCAGTTCTCAATCCTCAGATATACCAGCATAAATTTCTCTCATTTACCTGTATTGAGATATTCCTTAAGCTCTTTCTTTGTCATTCCTTCAAGACCCAGTTGCTTCGGCCCTCTACCTTCTGACCAAGCGTCAATTCCCATAACAATACTGCCAATACCAACGAAGGCGTCTATGACGGGTGTTTGGACTCCATATTGAGTTCCCAGTTTGCTCCATGCCGCTATTCCATAGGGAATATCCTCTGTCAACCAGCGACTTTCCAGAGTTCCAGGTGCCTTGAGCCTAGTCAACATATGGCTTCCATTAATAGCCTCCCACAGAGTTCCTTGTGGCCCAAAACCAGCCTCGTGGAAAGCTTTTCCGACAGGTGTCAACTCGTACCCTAGTTCTCTGCCCACAGTCATCCTTTCTTCATCAACAGCCTCTATAACCTTTGCAACACTCTCTGAAACGCCCTCCTCATAAAAATAGAATTCTCCCCTCGAATATTCAACCCTCCCAGCATTCATCAACACCCCCGCCGGATGAACAACTGGATTCATTGAAGACAATCCACATTGCAGTGCATCTTCATATGGTGAAATTCCCGGAAAAAGAGGTTTCAAATCAGAAACGACGTTACTCGTCCTCGCTGATGGAAAAACTCCCAATCCCAGAGAGGATACTTCCCCCCATATAATCGCGCTCCCTTCAGAGGTTTTGCGGCACACGTAGGGAGCTGTATCAACCTCGGCCACAGTTATGTCAGAAACTCCAAACTCCGCAGCAAGTGCTGAAAATTCCAAAGATCCCAAAGTCCCTGGCATAACCACTACTGTATGGTCAGAAGTGAGATAAGGACCAGTGAACTCCGCAAAAGGTCTATGAGCATAGGCCGGAACTATCAAAAGTAATAAGTCAGAGAACGCGAGGGCTTCAGATGGATCAAGAGTCACAAGGGATATAGCTGCTGGTCCATTCTCCATAACACCCTCAAGAGTGATATGCCCGGTCCTTGAAATTTGATCTACACTCTCCGCAAATTCGGGATGCTCGAGAATACAAATTTCATTTCCTATATGACTAAGACGTGCAGCGACTGAGAAAGCAGTATTACCTCCTCCCATGATTGTGACTTTTCTACCTGACATTAGATTTCCCTCACTTTGTTGCGGCCCTAGCCACCTATGAACATATCAAGAATATTTCCCATCTTGCCACTTCGGCGTTTAAAAAACTCAGTGTATCCGCAATTTTCGCAGGTTATATGTATAAATTTCTGATTCTGAACATCAAGAAATCTTGATAAGCCTCCACCAGTAGTTCGTATTTCTCCCGTTTCATAAGATTCATTCTGACACTTGGGACACTGATACTGATTTATAGTTTCCGGTTCATTTTGCAAGTTAACATCCTCCCTTTATAACCTAATATGGCCAGTTTACCCTGTTCTATGGGGGGGTAATAAGATAAATTTGGTTGATCCTTGATGTGGCAATGATCCCTTTCGATCCGTTTCCCTCAACGAATCATTTTTTATTGTTATATTCTTTTCAGACGAACTTTAAGCCGTTCTTTAATACTGAGATTTCTGGGCACTGATCTTTTTTGAAACTGATGTCACTAGGGCAATTGGCCAAAACGGCAAATTATTCCTCTTCCTAGAACAAGCACTAATTTACCAGAGGTTGTGCGACGATCCAAAGACTGATCGCCGTGTAAAAAACCATCAACACCAGCATGGGATACTGACTTTTCACAGCCTTAATATGACTACTAGTTCTTCTTAGTGAAATTGTATGCGCGACATAAACCGAAACTATATGACCCGCCACCAATGAAGTTACAGAAACAATCCAGGCTAATCGCGCATCTATTATTCCTATATTGGGAACATATTCCGCAGTCCCCAAAATATTAAGCCCCGTACCCAGTGGGTCCGATACTAGGGGAATTATCTGTTGGCCGGAGATCATAATAAATGACAAATAATGAGAAAGATTATATGCCAGTGCTATCGGAACCAATGAGAATACAAAACTCCGTATCACCTCCCCTTCCGGCATTTCATCCCCAGAAAGGCGAGAAACTCTGCCACAAAGAAGTATGTAGACAGAAGCAAACAGTAGAGGAACCAATAAAATACCTAGAGATTCAATCGTTTGAATAGCTGAGCCGGGAATAGGATCCACGAAGGGCCATAATAATGTTTGGATCGCAACCCACCCGGAAGTTTCCGAAAATCCGTCGAATGTGACAGAGGCTAGGGCCGTGATATGAAAGGCCACCACCGCTGGGGACACCCTCTCACCCCTTGATAATCCAACGGCCCAAGGGCGAATAGAGAACTCCTTGTGGGCGTCATCAGCCAACTCCCAACATTCATAGCAGTCAACACATCCTTGAAGGTCAGATTTTTCGCCGGCATTCGCAGAACATCCCGAATTACAAATAACACAAACATTTTTATTACCACCCATCGCAACTCTAACTTCAGTGGGAGAAAAGCGAGCAAAGAGAGCGAACAAAACAGAAAAAGGGTCTCCTCGTTTCAGCCATACATATTTCCCGAATAGAAGCATCCCCATCCACGTGGTAAAAGAGTAAGTCACAATAATCCAGGCCAGTGAGTTTGGCCTAGACCCTCCAGGAAAGACATTCTCTATCCACACAAAGAAAAAGAACCCCAGCAATGCAGGCCAAGCATCCAACCAACTCGGCCATCGGAACTTTGGAGACCCCTTCACACCTAGGATCGCTTCCAACCATGTAAAAATCAGTTGCCAGGGATTCGCAATTGCCCAAACATTACCCATGAATGCGACCAAATACCCTATACCAACCCACCAGATTATCCACACGAATGTGGGAGAGAAGTTTTCTAGAGCATCTTCCGTGCCATATATACCTGACACAACCGTCAAGACCAGAAGGAACACAGACAATATTCCCACGAACATCGAGAAACATCGAGCAATAACTCTAAAAACAAAATTTTCCCATAAATTTAACCGGGGATATTCGGATGTAGTTCCTCCTTGCCGAATAACCCAACCTATGACCACAAATGAGAGGGCCACCGTAGCTGATGCGCCGACTAAGAAATAATGTAAAGGAATAGGCAGATCATATCGCTCACCAAAACCATGGGCGAACACAGATGGGACAAACATGCTGAATCCAAGGAGCACAACCAACAAAGAAATAACTATTTTCATTTGGACCGGCAAAAAGGTATTCATATATAAAGCTTTGAAACTTTGAACGCTGAGAACAATAAAACTCTTAAATTTCTTAAGGCTTGCACCCAATAATCCATTCGCCTAGAGCGACGACTCATTATCATCCTCTATGGGTGAACTTCCACAGTAAGCAGCGTTCGTTCCCCTCCACTGGCATGTTCTCCATTTCCAGCTCCGTGAGTAACCGCATTTAGGCCCGACTGTAAGTCTGTAGGGGGATTCCCACTAGTTATACGCACCTTATCAGGATTTTTTGAAATCCACTTGATAGTGGCCCCTGGTCTAACCATTACCTCATTCGGGTGGAAGAGCTGCTCGTCCCCTTTGATTATTATGGACACATCATCTTCCGACGCATCCAATGAAGTGACAATCACACCCAAGATATCGTGTGACATGTGATCATGGTAAGGAATTACGCCAGGATTCATACCAATATCTACTGTGTATGAGTACGTATCTCCTTCCAAAAGTGTCGGTGATTCAAACAGTTTGGCATGTATTTCCTGGGACCCATGTGATGAATGGTTATCATCAGAAATATGCGTTGTTACGGAAAATCGACCCGTAGCATGAGCCTCAAACTCAATCGTTTCACTTTTATCCATAGGGATTTCCGCTTCTATATCGTAACCGTGGAGGTGAATAGACATCCTTTGATCTGATGTGAAATTAAGTTTCACCTGTTGGCCCTTCTTTACTCCAACTATTTCATGTCCTTGGACGTTTCCATTTTTGATGGAAATTAATATCTCATTTTCGTTTCGCTCTCCCGTAGAACTATCCCCACAACCAAGGGATATAAGTGTCAACAAAATTACACTCGCTAAAAAAATATTCCCTATAAATTTCATCTTTGATCCTCAAACTTTAGCTGCCTGAGAGATAGCATTTTTACCACTCTAGGGCCGTTTTTTTCTGTACTCTTTAACCCAAGCTCTAGCGGACATACCAAGAATGATCAGAAAGCCTATAAGCGTTAGAAGTGTTAGTGTCGGGACGACTGGATCAGTTTCTTGAACTTCAATCTCAAACACAGACTGAGCCGACCCTTTCTCAGCTGTAACCTCTATAGTTATAGTCCAAACACCTTCCTGATTAAGAGGAACGTTAACCTCATAGGATGTTGGATCTAAAACCGCATTATTCATGGAAGTGGGCTCAATGTCGGCCCGGGATTTTCCATCCGTAACGGGTCCTACCCCAGTCAATAATACCTCTGCGTTTGAGTAACGAAGTTTACTATCACGATCTTCAACGTAGACGGCAAAATGTACTACTCCGGGCGAGGGAGAATAGGGGACAGTGCCAATACCAATTTCATAATGATCCGCTAGGCTTTTTTGATATTCTCTGACGGCGCCATTGGCCTCGAGGGAAGGCAACGACAACCCAAACCATAGTCCTTGTAAAGTAGCCACAATTACAAAAACGATGATTGGTCTAATACGAATTCCAACTTGCAACTTTGACGCAGCAGTGATACTTGATAACACTCTAGCCCCTGTACCTTCACACCTGAATTCTTGAACCAGCGAAGTAAGGTTTTACCTTTTGGAAATATCTCTACGTAATTGGGGGCCGAGTTAGTACCTCTGTTTGAATGCCTAATGGAAAAGTTTTCGGACTTTCAGCTATCGACTGGTTAGAACTGTATTTCATCCGACTCAATAATTCTTTATCAAATACATCGATCGACAAAACAGCAACCGCAGTTCCCGCATCCCTATCAAAAAATGAGCCCGCATAAGTTTGATTTACTTCGTCAATAGTATCTATTTTTTTAGTCTCGTGATGAGGATAAGCAGCAGAAAGATCCATGCTGCCATATTCGTGAATGTGGCCAGATGTCACAAACAGATGTTCATGTCCTGGATGCCAATCAAGATGATGGTGATCGAATGAAATCCATACCGAAGTACTCAATACCGACAAGACAATCATAAGAGTCGGAATGCGCCATAAAAATGAGTGAGCCATACTAGGCTCTATTATAAGCCACGACATGCCTTGGCCCAATGTGAACAGCCGACATTACAGATCAAAAAATATAAACGCCCTAGGAAACTATACTTCGACACCTAACGCACCTGCCACCGTCTCCATATCCTTATCTCCTCTACCTGACAATCCCAACAAAATTATTTTATCTTTGTCGAGGTTAGGAGCCAAAGTAGATATGTAATGAACAGCATGAGAAGGCTCAAGAGCTGGAATAATACCCTCCGTTTCACAAAGCAACTTGAAACCTTCAAGTGCCTGAACATCTGTGACGCTCACATATTCTGCTCTACCAGCGTCATTAAGCCAGCTGTGTTCAGGGCCAACGCCTGGGTAATCTAGCCCAGCAGAGATGCTGTGAGTTTCAATTATCTGACCATGTTCATCCTGAATAAGATAAGACATACTCCCGTGCAGCACTCCAACTTCCCCAGTCGTAATAGTGGCGGAATGTCTCCCAGTTTCCACACCATCACCACCCGCCTCTACGCCAACTAGTTTGACCTGTTCATCAGGTATAAAGTCATAGAAAAGACCCATTGCATTACTACCGCCCCCTACACAAGCAACTGCATAGTCAGGGAGTCGCCCTGCATGAGAAAGTATTTGTTCTCGAGCCTCACGACCGATAACACGTTGATAATCCCTAACAATCATGGGATACGGGTGCGGTCCAACGACGCTTCCAATTAAATAATATGTAGACTCGACATTAGTCACCCAATCTCGTATAGCCTCATTTATAGCATCCTTGAGGGTTCGGCTCCCAGAATCCACTGATCGCACTTCCGCTCCTAAAAGTTTCATCCGAAATACGTTTAAAGCTTGTCTTCGGATATCCTCCTCTCCCATGTATACGATGCAATCAAGGCCTAGCATTGCACAAACGGTGGCAGTAGCAACTCCATGTTGGCCGGCTCCAGTTTCAGCAATAATACGTTGCTTACCCATCCGCTTGGCTAGCAAACCCTGTCCGAGAGCATTGTTAATCTTATGAGCACCTGTGTGGGCAAGATCTTCCCTTTTAATATAGATCTTTGCCCCACCAAGTTTTTTGGTTAGGTTCTCGGCAAAATAAAGGTCTGTTGGTCGCCCAACAAAACTATTCAAAAGTGAAGAAAGTTCGCTTTGAAAATCCTCATCTTCTATAGATTCCTTGTAGGCTATTTCTAATTGATGTATTGCCGGCATAAGGGTCTCAGGGACAAACTGGCCCCCATAATCCCCGTATCGCCCTAATTCATCTGGCAAATCTTGTCTAGTCACCATTCAAATATTTCTTCCGAGAATAATTGGACCGCTCCTTAGGTAATAGAAACCATCTCTAATTATATGTTCATAACATACTAGGTACAAAACAAATTAACGAAGCGACACAATCGGCCGACTAAAATCAAACATATATCTCGATGAATATAGTTTTCAAAGTTGGCTACAACATTCAGATTTTGGAAATCAGATACCTATTTCTTAACCGCTATTATATCCAGCCAGTTACGAGAGACGTATGTTATTCCCATCTCCTCAAAAGTGCGCCTGACACCCTCTTGCAACGAGGCAGATGCCTCTTCCATGGGAACCCCTGGCATAGTACCTTCAATAAAATCTGAAAATCCACTAATATCCAGCCAACCCTCTATAGGAACAGGTACGGTGTCTATCTCTTGTCTTATTATGGTCAAACCATTCCTTTCCATAAGACCACTATAATCCTGAGGAGTTAACTGCTTCCTAGATTGAACTTTATCTGATCTCTGTGGTTTAAGACCGTATTCTCTTCTCAATATTCGCATTGCCTTGAACATCCATTTACTGTAGAAAGCCAGTGAATCTTTATGCTGACCTCCGTCATAAAATGAAGTATTGAAGGCAAATTTGCCTCCAGTCCTGAGCGAGTTGGCAATATCTGAAACAACGGCATCTTTGTCTGGAACATAGTGGATAGCATTGCAAAAAACTACTGTATCCACAGATTCCTTTACAGCATCCGAAACATTCTCAACACCTAACTGAACGTACTTCACGACGTTATTTGAGATATCTTTTAACTCTTCCATAGCTGTTTTTAGCGCAACAGAAGAATGATCCAAGGCGATAACTGCAGTGTCTCGAGTACGATTAATTCTCTCGAGAATCAGTCTGGTAACCCCACCTGCACCACAGGCAAGATCAACAACCCTTCTGTCTGAACCCACATCAGCCATGTCTATAAGACGCGCATTGAGAGTAGAATAAAATTCATTTTTTGAAAAAGTCGCGAAGGTAAATTCACTGCCAGTCATAATGATTGCCCCAAATGCTCCACCTTATTGCCCTCGGTGAAGTCAACCTGTTGGTGCATTATATATCACATAATCCTCTAGAAGCACGCATTACAGACGTCTCCAATTACCCTCCCATCTTCTAGATATACCTCGCTGCATTAGCTTTCTACCGATAAATTCGGGCGAAAAATCGTAATGACGGCTGCAAATCCCACCAAACCTACTCCTAAAGTAAAAGCTCTTTTGATTCCTTCAACAAATGAACCCATCAATTCCATTCTTTCTTGAGGAAGTGTATTTGTCGAATCTGAACTCAGCAGAACGGAGAGATCCGGGTCAAATCCCATCGAAGTCATAGTAAGCACAACCATTGTCGTTCCTATCGCTATCCCACTTAAATTCCCCGAAGTTCTAACCATATTCACTAGTGCGGAAACAACACCATATCGATGTTGACCAGCCACACCCATGACAGCAGTAGTATTGGGAGCTCCGAAGATGCCATTACCAGCCCCAAGCAAAATCATTCCTACAGAAACTAAAATAGGACTTGAACTCACTTCAAGTCTTGTGAATGTTGTGACACCGAGTGTCCAACACAAAAGACCTATTACGGATAGCCACTTTGTTCCCCATTTGTCAGAAAGTTTCCCACTAAGTGGGCTAGCTACAGCCATCATTACAGAGGAAGGTACTAGGAACAAGGCTGCTTTTGACTCAGTAATTTCTAAAATTTGAACAAGATAAAAAGGCATAAGAAAATATGCAGGAGACCCCGACATGAATGCTAAAAATCTAGCGACTATACCAATCGAAAACACAGGAATCTTAAAGAGCCTTAGATCAATCATTGGATCTTCACACCGAAGTTCCCTCACTACAAAGCCCACTAAAAGTAACACCGACATGGATAGACCGGTAAGGACCAGCTGGTTGGTCCACCCGAGCCTGTATGAGTAAGTAAGTGAAAGAAGAAGAAGACTTAAAACCCCTGCAGAGAGAGCCGCACCAATCCAATCAAACGACCTGATCCCTCTGGATTCTCTATTTTGGTTAGTGGATCTAGCTCGATCGCGTATCACATAGACGGACAAAAGCAGCTCCATCGCACCGATAACCGCAACGCCCAAGTACATGGACCTCCAACCCCAAGCATCGATCATAAATCCACCTATTACCGGTCCCATCACTGCACCTGTTCCAATGGCAGCCATGTACAACCCGATCGCACTGGCACGTTGTCTATCTGGAAAGGCTTCAGCCATGAGTGCCAAACCATTAGCCTGGATCATAGCTGCGCCAATGCCCTGAATAGCCTTAGCAACTAATAGAAGGTGAAGCTCTTGACCAAAATAAGCCATAACTGCTCCGGCCGAAAATACAGTAAGTCCCAATATGTAAATGCGTCTCCTGCCTAGAATGTCGGACAGCTTACCCATAGGCAATAAAAGCGCGCTAATAAAGAGAGTGTAGACGAGGTACAGCCATTGGACCGTTGGTATATCAGCACCAAATTCATGACCAATTCTGGGCAAGGCAAGCGTCGTTCCTGTCTGATCTGAAACAGTTACAAAAGCAGCCATCCCTACGGATGAGTAAACCAACCACTTATATGAAGATTTGGCTGTGATATTGCCAAAGATACCGGTCAAATTATGAATTTGTTAGGAATGCTCAATTGTATTCGCTCATCGCGGTGTCAACACTTTTGCACAACAAAGTTGATATTGCTTGTATTCCCACTGATATGGAATGTTCTATTGCTGATCTATCCTCATCATCTGGTACTCCCAAAACATACCCTATTTGATCGTCTTCAGGTTCAGGACTGCCAACACCGATACGAATTCTAGGAAACTGGTTACTATCTAAAGCACATATAACCGAGCGTATTCCATTATGACCGCCGGCACTGCCCTTTGCCCTAATACGAAGTTTCCCCACAGGCAGATGTATATCGTCATATACAATCACTAATTGAGTTGGACGAACTCCGTAACGATTAAGTAGATAACTAATAGCTTCCCCAGTTCTGTTTACATAGGTTCTTGGGCGTGCAAGGACTACCAATTTTTCATGTATCTCTACATGGGTTGAATAAGTCGTTTTATGGGTTCGAGAAAGACGTACACCTGCTTTCTCAGCTAGAGAATCTATAAGCCAAAATCCTACATTATGCCGGCTAGCCGCGTAATCTGGACCAGGGTTTCCCATTCCCACTACTATGAGTTCCGGTTTCAAATTAACTTTATGCCCTCTAAACAAATTCTTGATGTATTCCAATCTAATCCCCCAGATAGACCCCATATGAGAATTGCATAATTTTTCTCCACATCCAAGAGTAGTTAGATATCAGTTTACCAAGCCTAAATAAGTGCCAAATTTAGACATTTATCGCTTCATCAAAAGCGGCCACGTCATATCTGCTCCCCATCAGGGAAACTCTAGTCATATTTGCTCCAGCAAAGTTCGCTCCCCTAAGATCGGCATAATCGAACTTAACCCTAACCAGTACAGACTTTCTTAGATCAGCATCTCTTAAATCCGCACTTTGTAAATTTGCTCCAATAATCCTAGAAGTTGTCTGCTGTGAGGTGGAGGCGGCTCCACTTAGATTAGACCCTCTTAGGTCTGCATTTTTCAAATTAGCACCCTTCATTTCCGCCACAGATAGGTTAGACCTGGAGATATCAGCTTTCTCGAGGTTTGCTTGATCTAAAATGCATCCACGTAAGTTCGACCTTGAAAGGTTACAGTTACTAAGATTTGCGGTTTGGAAATTACATCTAGACAAGTTGCATCTGGACAGATCAAGTCCAGATAAATCCAACCCGGCAAATAATCTACTAGTAGTGGCAACGAATATAACTTCTTCTCGAGTCAGCTTAGCCAATAGCCAATCCTTTAAAATGAGCCAAATACTCTTTGTTTCCCAACCAACTAGACGCTCCAAGCTCAATAGTTATCGGAAACAGGTAGCGGCTTAGCTACTTTAGCGCATTCGGTACTGTTGATCAGCGACCCCTCCTTCAGGAAGACCAATAGGTAACTTAAATTCTATTAGATAAGGTCGGTTTTCTTTATTGACTATAGTCAATCCTCTACGCACAGCATCCACCACTTTAGACTCGTCATCAACTGACTCAGCTTCCATCCCAAATGCTTCAGCGATTTTCACTGGCTCCATCCCCTCTAAAACAACACCTCCATATTTTCCAGTATCGCTCATTCGACCGTCTGCCTCCTCAAAGAATCCAGCCACAATGCCATATGCCCTATTATTGGTAATGATATAAAGGACTGGGATATTATGATGAACCGCCGTCCAAATGCCAGAGTCAGCATAATAGAGCGACCCATCGCCTACAAATCCCACTACAGGTTGGTCGACTGCTGCAAGCTTAGCCCCAATAGCGGCTCCAACCCCCCAACCCTCCGATCCACCAGGAGGTCTCAAATAAACATTATTTTTCTCTCCAAGCCCTGACGGAATTGACTCATGGGACACAGCAAACTGTTCATTCGTTACAAATCCACCACCAATCGCCTCCAGTTCAGCATCAACGACATCGGCTACTACCCCTGGCCTAACCAAACCATTTTCCAGATCAGGCCTCATCGACTTTCGTCGTGCGCTACGCCATAACGTACCTGCTTCTAAAGCTTTCTCTCTCTTCAAGTTATACCTTGTTGAGGGAAAATCATCCATAGCAACGGATAACAGCCTTTCCAAGGCATTTTTTTCATCTCCGATAATAGCCAAGTCTAAACCTGGGTAATTTGTTACATACTCCAAATCAGAACCGAGGGCTATATGCGTTCCTCCGGTATTGGACAATCGTTTGAAAGGAATGTGGTCACTGGAGTAACCGGACCCTTGATGTCTAGCCCCAATAGATAAGATAAAGTCGGGCTCATACGCTGCTGAGGCCTGGTCAAATTGACCAATGTGTTGTGGATGCTTAATAGAAATACCCCGATAATCGGTATGGCTGTTAGCTACAGCGGCACCAAAATGAGTTGCAAGCTGAGCTGCGAGTTTTTCACCACCACTTTTCCATATGCCATCCCCCGCATATATCATTGGCTTCTTCGACTCGTCTAATACACCTAAGACCCTTACGAGGTCTTCGTCAGATGCATTGCCCGACCGTAACCCAGATTTCGAGCCTTCAATTATATCGGCTGTGATCTGTTGCTTACCCAACATCGTGTCATATACGGCGAGATGAACAGGACCATATGGAGGTGTCCTAGCAACTTGTAAGGCTCTTTCAACAGCCGAAGGCAATCCTTCAGGATCTATTACTGTCCAGTTGGCTTTAACCATAGGAGCAGATATAGAAGATGGGCCAAAAGAATGGTCCAAATCTAAATTGATCCTATCTACCCAGCTTCCGGTATCTCCAGCAAAAGTTATGACTACAACGGGCAAGCCACCAAACCAGACGTTTATTAGTTGGCCCATACATTGTGCTAAACCTGCACCAAGATGCACGACCATCACTGCTGGATCGTTATGAACTTGGGAATATCCACCTGCCATGGACGTAACACTTCCCTCATGTAGAGCTAATATCCCATGGATGTTTGGATTGCCGTGTAAGGCATCAAAAAATAGGGCCTCCCGAGAGCCTGAGTTATAAAAAACATATTTGACGCCAGAAGCAACCAACTGCTCAACAAGTATCTCAGAGGGAGTTCCCGTAATTTGCCTTGTATTCATCCGATTTCGCCTCACTATTAGATTAAGTTACTCAATATGGGTCTTTGATTCCGGAGCCAGTATATCTGAAGTTTGCATAGTAGTATTAAGTCATGCGGACGGCCCTTTATAGATCCACAAATTACAAATGGATTGTATTTGCGACGGTTGCTCTGGGTTCAATCACTAATGTCACACATCATGGTGGTGTGAGCATTGCTTTACCAACAATTGCACAGAATCTCTCTGTTTCGCTCACTACTGTTCAGTGGATCATTCTGGCAGAATCTCTTGCAATAAGCGCTATGTTGCTACCCATGGGTAGACTATCTGACCAAGTCGGTAGAAAACCAATCCATTTAATCGGTCTTTTCCTTTTTGGAACTATGGCCTTTTTTTCAGGCCTCTCACCCTGGCTAAGCAATTCAATAGGTTCATTAGATCCTATTGTTTGCATGATATTTTTCCGGATTTTACAGGGAATAGGCGCCGCCATGACACAGGCCACGGGAATGGCGATGGTGACCTCTGTTTTCGCAAATAATGAACGAGGCAAAGGCCTCGGTGCACACGGTAGTGTCATCGGGACCGGTGGAATAATTGGACCCATACTAGGAGGCCTCTTAGTCACTTACGCAGGATGGGAATGGGTATTTTGGATAAACGTGCCCCTGTCCTCAATAGCCCTAGTGGGAGCAATTATCTTTTTAGATCCATCACGATTTAGTAAAAAAGATGAGAAAAATAGCTCATTCGACTGGGTTGGTGCAGGGCTGTCGACATCAATAATAATGGTTTTTCTATTCACTCTTTCGAATGGGTCCAGTGTTGGATGGCTCTCATTACCCATTTTGGTCGGTGCTCTGGTGTTTATAGTCTCTGTTGTCGGATTCATATGGTGGGAATCAAAATCAAAAGAACCTATGCTTGACCTAACTCTATTTCGCCAACAGCACTTCACGGTGGGAATAGTATCGAACTACCTTTCGTTTCTGGGTGTGACCTCATTCAGATTCATAATTCCATTCTTTCTCCAGGCAGTTTTCAAGTTAACCCCGGCTCAGGTAGCTTACGTCCTTATTCCCAATGCGATTAGTAGGATTATATTGGGACCATTAACAGGATATCTATCGGACCGATACGGTATTAAACCCTTCACTACTTTCGGGCTCTTCCTTTGCGGGGTAGGACTATACATGATGGGATTTATGGTACCGACATCATCACTGACATATACGATGTTCGCGATCATCGTCTTCAGTTGCGGCTCGGGAATCTTTATGTCACCAAATAGCGCTGGAATATTCCTGAGTTCAGCCAATCATAGGCACGGCGTTGTCTCAGCACTAGTAAATCTTTCCCGAAATTCGGGAAATGTTACAGGTATCGCCTTCGCCACGGCTATAGTGGCCCAAACAATGATGTCAGGTGGCTATTCGTCGGATGTGGCCCAAGTGCTCAACGCCGACCCTCAGAGCGAATTGATATCTTTATTCATATCGGGAATGAGAATAGTGTTTTTTACGATGGGAACATTACAAATTGTATCGACTTTCGCCCATGCAGTAACTCCCACCATAAAATTAGAGCAATGAAAACCCTCACTATTCATTAATCGATTACCAGCGATTAATCTGAAAGTCTTTCTGGAGACCCAGGGCGAACCTGTTTTGATCGTATCCAGTCATCTATATCCTTCCGGAAGAACCGCCACTGATGCCCCACCCTATTGGCAGGTATGTCACCAGCCTTAAGCAACTTATAAATTGTCATGCGATCTAGCTGCAAATATTCTGATAGTTCCTTGGTAGTCATTAAGTCACTTGAAACCATCCTAGCCTCCTTCCAATTGATAAATATGATATTTAAATATAGATTTATGACTTTTTATCCAACTTTTATGCAAATAATTGTGCTTTATATGACTTCAAACATCAAGTAAACAAGCTATTAATCTTATATTTAAATATCAAAAATCATCTCAATTTATTACATTTATTTTTTAATTAGCTTTTATTAAACACGCGAAAAATTCACCCCGTTCATCCTAGGTATAAGAGAACAGATTGGCCTGGTTCCAGATTACTCAAGCAAGAGCATTGGATCAGCAGCTTACACATAGGTGGAGACCGCCGAGTACAATGGTTCTCTCTTGAAGAGAGGGAAAGACCAACCCTGAAAGAAAAGTTTACACATCTATCCATCGTCTCAAGTAAGGGAGAAAAGGTATGCCATACGGGGGAAACGACTGGTTAAGTCTCACAATCGAGGACATTGTGGAGCCAAATATAGAAATTTGCGATCCTCACCACCACCTATGGGATAAAAGATTAGAGAGAATCCCACATCACCGATATCTGCTAGAAGAACTGTTGCAAGACATAGATTCTGGCCACAATATACGCTCTACGGTATTTATTGAAGCAGAGGCTATGCTGAGATCCTCCGGACCGGCAGAATTACGCTCCATAGGGGAAGTTGAATTTGTTCAAGGCACAGCGGCGGCGAGTGCTAGTGGTATCTATGGTGACCACCAAATAGCGGCTGGCATAGTCGGCTCAGCAAACCTTAACCTTGGGGAACGGGTTAAACCTATATTAGAGGCTTTAAGGATAGCCAGTCCAAACAGATTCAGAGGAATAAGACATCGTCTGACCTCTGATCCAAATCCCGAACTAGCATCAACATCATCCATGGGAACCCCTCATCAAATGTCTCAGCCCACATTCAGGGAGGGCGCAGCAGCTCTGTCTGAAATGGGAATGACTTTCGAAGCATGGCTTTATCATCATCAACTTCTCGAACTTGCAGAATTCGCTAGGGCCTTACCTGACCTAACTATTATTTTAAATCACATAGGTGGTCTTCTACGCATCGGCCCATATCAGGGAAAAGACAAAGAAACCATTCCGGCCTGGAAAGAAGGAATAGAGGCAGTAGGTGAATGTGAAAATGTTGTGGTGAAGCTAGGAGGAATGGGAATGCCAATTATGGGCTTCGATTGGTATTTGAGAGATATCCCAATTGGTTCGGATGAATTGGCACACGACATGGAACCTTTTATCAATTATTGCATCGACAAATTTGGAACGACCAGATCAATGTTCGAAAGTAATTTTCCGGTTGATAAAGTGTCCTTTTCTTACCACGTAATGTATAACGCGTTTAAAAAACTGTCAGTTAACTATTCAGATGCTGAACGGGCTGACATGTTTTGCAAGAATGCCAAGCGTGTTTACGCTCTGGAATGAAACACGAAAGTACTTTCTGTGACACCAAGTCACATATTTACAAGAAACCTCTCGGTTAACTCTCAAACATTCTGTTGAGGGTTAACCCATAGAACTGAATCTACCTAGGTTCTCTGGGTCTGGCCTCGTTTATCCTGACATCTCGACCCATAAAGTCTTTACCATCTAAGGCTTCAATAGCCTCCTTGGCCTGACCATCGTCCACCATTTCAACAAATCCAAAACCCTTAGATCTTCCAGTATCTCTGTCGGTTATAACACGCACCGCCGAGACTTCTCCATGCTGGGAGAAAAGATCCCTAAGATCATCTTCTGTTGTTGTATAGGCTATATTTCCACAATAGATATTCACGTTCTACTCAACTCCGAACCGCCAGGTAACATTCTCTGCCCCCAGCCTACTTAAATATGAGGTTAGATTCTACCACACTCCGGTGAACATGGGTTATTTTCCGGTGGCTAGACAACACTACATCTTGAGGTTTTTGCCGCATCGGCACTGCTCTAAACGGTATTTTATTCAGAAATCTCTACCGACATATAGGCCTACCATGAGTTCCGGTCTTCGTATAAACTCAGGTGACCGGCATCAGATTTTACTCGTGCCAATTCGGACTATTCGGAGACATGCTATTGCTTTTTCCCGAGAAGTACCGCTGCAATAACTAACGTCAAAGGTGCTAAAGAAATCATTCTTAAAGACACTTGCAAGCTTCCCAAAGATTCCTGCATATAACCCGTTAACGCCGGCCCAACGGAGGAGCCCAAGTGCGCCATAGACATTACTACTGCGACTGCGATAGCAATTTCTCGAGGCTGAACACCCTTGAGATGAAAGGGAACCATGTACAGAATAGGGAAAAACCCCCAACCAATACCATTCAAAATAGCAACAATAATAAGCAGGGGATATGAATCGGTTACTGTCATCGCACAGTAAGTGCCGGCCATAGCAATCCCTGCAAGGGCCAAAATAGGTGCTCTACCCCTGACACCTTTTAAGTAATAAGCCACAATAACGCCAGAAAATCCTCCTGGCAATACATACATTGCGGAGATCAATCCAGAACCGCTTAACGAAACATCGTAAAAATTTAAAGCCATAGTAGGGAAAAAGCTGTTGAAGGAAGAAAATGCCATCATTGCTCCAGTAAAACCGATTCCGGCTATCCAGATCTCCCTAAATGAAAAGGCTTTTTTTACCAAGGAGAACTCACTTACTGATGTACTGACAGGATCAGTTACAAGGGTTTTTGCGGTATTTCTCTCTTTTCCTAGAATCTGCCACATAACACCAAGAACTAAGAAAAAAACTCCGAATGTATTCATGGTTGGCCGCCAGTTACCATCAAAATAATTCAATATGGCCGGCGTCAGCAGAAGTCCCCCACTAACGATAATCCCAAAAAAAAGATTAGATATTCCCCCCGACATATTTGTTTCCCTTTGGGGAAGCCATTGCTTTATAAGCAGAGACCGAGCTGGCTCCCTAGCAATCATAGTTACCCCAAAAGCTAGTCTTCCGAAGAATAGGGCTAGGAAGGTGGGAGCCCAACCTTGAACAAATAGAAATAAAGCTCCCAATAACATCGTTACCGAAACTAAAATCTTCGGTCGGTATCTTGAGGTCCACCAGCTGACCGCGATCATCAGTGTGAGATTAGCCCAAAAAGGAGCCGAACTTAGAATCCCCTGCTCTGTCGGTGACAGTGAAATATCGTCGGTTATTGATGGAAGCAAAATTCCAATAGTATTTGCAATCAAGAATCCTGCAGTGTTGCAAGCGACAAACGCGGAGAAAACCACCCACCGGTAAGAGCCGGCCTCTGGAATTGTTCCTTCTAAATCTTCATTAGGGGATGTTGATGAAAGATCCTCTACCATACCCACCACAAATTCATGGCCTATATAACCTTGTACCCATGTGAGGTCACCGACACGAGCTTGTTTTCATCCCATGGATGCTCTTTTGCAACATCCTCATTTATGTCAGCACCCCAGCCTGGAGAAGTAGGAACTGTCATGTAACCATCCACAATTTCAGGTGTGTTTGTAGTTAAGTCATCCTTCCACGGCACATCATCAATATCTATTTCCATTATTCTGACATTCGGGAGTGACGCGCATAACGATGCGCTTACATAGCTAGACAAATGACTATAGTAATTATGAGGCGCTACGTTATGTTGAAAAACTTCAGCCAAATCACCAATCTTTTTCGATTGGCTAAATCCGTTCCATGGAACGTCAATCATGAACATATCTGCAGAATGGTTTTCAAAATATGGCAAGTATTGTTCCATGTAAAAAAGATTTTCACCCGTGCATATCCTAGTTGATGTTGAGTCCTTTATTTGACGCAGGCTATGAGGGTCATACATGTCTATCTCTAGCCACAACATATCGAATTGTTCCAAAACCTTCGCTATTCGAAGACACCCCTCAGTTTTAAAGTGAAAGTTCAAATCAAGATTAAGATCAATATCCTCTCCCACGGCATCCCTGAACGTTCCAATTAAGGTCTCTATATGAGGAACAAGCCATTTGGGAGCAATCTGGTCGGTTGTTCCCGAGCCTCCAACTGATCCCCCTCCAAATGTAGCATTCTCGCCAGGTAAGAGAACATTTGTCTTCAGCGCAGTAAATCCTCTACTTTTCACCTCTTTTCCTAACGCTGTTACATCTGACCAAGATTCGATAGGAGGAGTTCCCAGTATATCGGCGTGTCTTATTCTGCTCGAGCCGCAGTGAGACCAATACACTCTAACTTTATCGCGGGTAGGCCCTCCAAATAGCTCAGCCACAGAGATTCCATGATACTTCGCTTTTATGTCTATAAATGCGCAATCGAGACCAGCAAGTGCTTTGGCTGCAACACCCCCTCGACTCTGCCGAGTATTAATAGCCATTTCGTTGAAACGCATCTCAAACGCCCGTGGGTCTTTCCCAAGCAAAACGGGTTTCAAATCTCTTATAACCCCTTCAATGCCGTGCGGTGACTTTCCATCCGAACACTCTCCCCAACCCACTAGTCCCTCATCTGTCTCAACTTTGACAAACATCCAAGGCCGCCAACCTGCATCCACGATAAAAGTTTGTATGTCTGTAATCTTCATTATTCATTTTCCTTCAAGTTGATACTAGTCTTTAACTTACTGAAGATAGTCTGGAGCTCAGGGGTCTCAGATAAATGTGGTCCTAAGGCCTTTAAGCCGCTCTAAAACTTCCCCATCCAAAGGTCCTTTCTCGGCCGCAGAGATTGCTTGCTTAATATGATCAAATGACGACAGACCAACTAGAGAAGTAGATATTTCTTCAAAACTGATTGAGAACCTTACCGCAGCCTCTACCATAGAGGAAACATAGCCTTCCGCAACAAGAAAACTAAAAGCGGAGGCTCTATTAAAATCCTCCTCAAGTGTTTCACCGGTAGCTATTGGAGCAACGGCTGGCGCGGCAATCTCATGCCTCTCCGGAGTCCCAGTTAACGCTCCGGCGGCCAACACCCTAATAGCAACGGTCCCGGCACCAACATTGGAAGCTACTCTGGATAGATTTTCGTAATCCTGATAAGAAAAGCTAGGGGGGGCGTCTTCCACCGAAGAAGCGTTTAGCATATTGAAGCAAGTATGTATTCCACTTGGACGAAACTGCTCCACGCAGGTCTTTATAGCTGAAGTTTCCCCTAATCCGTTAAAACCCCAATATCTGATTTTACCGGCATTCACGAATCTATCAAAGACATCAACCACTTGTCCTAATTCCCGCTCAGAAACTATGCCTTGGCCAGGAGAAGACTTCATACCTAACCTATCGTGGGTATACACGATATCAACAGTATCAAGCCCGAGTCGTTCCAAGCTATTTTCAATCTGAGTTGCAATGGCGTTTGGAATATCAGTAAAGTCACTTGGGGACAACTTAACCTTGGTACCAACTATTGCCTCGGCAGCTCCAATTTCTCGAAGTACAGCTCCCGTATGAATTTCGGAAAGACCATCTCCGTACATTCTTGCTGTATCGAAATAGTTAACACCATGTTCCAGAGCGTACTCAACAGAACGAATCATATCTGCATGCTGACCTCGAACCATCAGACCACCCACAGCACCACATCCAAATCCAAGTACTGATACATTAATATCAGTCCTCCCAAACCTACGATATTCCACGAGAATTCTCCTTAGTTTAGATGTGAATCGACACCTTGTATGCGTCGAATCGTATGTGTCACAACACACTTGTCGCAGTGTAACGGATTTTCTAGCACCATTGTGAAGCCGGTTAAATTAGAATATGCCGTAAATCTATTTATTGTTGTTATGGTAGTGAGAATGTCACGGGAAACTGTCGGGAACAAAAACCCAAGGTACAGAGGCCTCGACGCACTACGAGGAATAGCGATGCTACTAGGCATCCTACTTCATGCATCCATTCCTTACTTCTCAAAACTCCTGAACATTGAATGGATGTGGCCAGCCGATGATGACCAGTCGGTCCCTCTACTGCTAATGATGGACTTCATTCATGTATGGCGAATGCCCCTCTTTTTTTTGCTAGCAGGCTTTTTTGCTCATCTGCTTTTGGAACGAAGAGGGCTTAAAACCTTGATTTTAAACAGAGTAACCCACATAGGATTACCTTTGCTCATTTTTGGAACTGCCACGGCTCTACTAGTTCCTTTTCTCTGGGCCTATGGATGGACTGGTTCATTCGATCTACAATCACTTAAAAACATTGGCGATATAGGCCTAGATTTAAAATCCAGTGGAGGCCTTATAGCCCATCTGTGGTTCCTCTACTACTTATTGTTACTCTACTCAGTGATTATTATCGCTAAATCACTGTGGTCTGCGAAATCTTCGTTGATACTGATATTCATGTCCTGGTGCATATTTTTATGCGCATTAATCTACGCTTACGGAATAGGCCCACTTGAAGGCATAGGCATATTTAAAGCTTTTAGCCTGTTAGTTATTACTGGCGTGGTCGCAGCTCTCATAACAATAGCAGGGTTTGCGACAGGATTAATAAGAATAGTATTCAGGCCTACCTTCGTTCATTATGTTAGCGCCGTAATATATTCACGGATCCCAATCGTCCTCGCACTTGGAGCCGTAATATTACTTATCCTGCGTGCGGAAAACGAAAGTAAGCCCATTTGGCCCGTAAACATACCCGACTTGATGTACACCGCTCTATTTTTCTTTTATGGTTTCGGTTTGTGGAAACGACGAGATTTGATAAACCTGCTAACCCGTTCAAGTTCCCTTGTATTACTGTGGATTTCTTCAACCATAGTCTATTTTGGACACTTGATACTATCTGGCATTTCAGACAGCCTAAAAGCAGCAGGAAACACTGGCCAATTAGAATTTTTTAGCCTACTGAATAATCTATTCTACGGCTTCTCTGCAGCTTTATTGAGTATAGCTTTACTGGGCACATTTGAGGCCGTAATGACAGGAAGGAACAGCAGATGGCAGCGGTGGCTAGCGGATTCTTCCTACTGGATATACATAATGCACCTACCAGTTGTAGCCTTTTTTACTTTCTGGCTAGCACATGCCGACCGTTCTGGTTTTCTCTTGACTCATACCGGGTTGAATTGGACGGCTGAGTCCAAGTTTTTGGTGTCATGTTCTCTTACCATAACCTTGGGATTGCTATCCTACCGTTACTTTGTCAGATACACACCAGTAGGAACGCTTCTTAACGGAAAGAGAGTAAAACACAATGATTCCTGAAAGAATAGAATGTATAATTTTAATGGATTCAAACATATTGGATTCAAACTGACACAGCTCCAGGAAATTAATATAGGTCCTCACGATCGAAAAGCTTCTCTCTAAAAGTAACACCTGTATACGAGCTTGTTTGTAACTAGCCTTCCTACCTGTCTACATTTTTGGTAGACCGGTTTTTTGAAGAACCCAAAACCGAATCAATGAGGAGTTTTAAACTGGAATTCAATCAATTAAATCTTAGCGCTACTGTTCTCGATGGAGTCAGGAAAGCAGGATATAAAGAACCAACGCCTATTCAGGAGCAATGCATACCCTTAGCTATATCTGGTAGAGACGTACTTGGACTGGCTCAAACGGGAACCGGTAAGACAGCCGCATTTGTATTACCACTACTAAATAGTCTGGAAAAAAAAGCTACAACAAGTGATCGCCCGATAAAAGCCCTGGTGGTAGCGCCAACAAGAGAGTTGGCAGATCAAATAAATCAAGCGATTATCGATTTAGGTTATAAAACCAACCTTAAGAGCTTAGCTCTCTACGGTGGAGTGAATAAGAGCCCACAGGACAAATCACTCAAACGGGGCATAGATATCGCTGTCGCGTGTCCAGGGAGACTCCTTGATCACGTTTCTGAGGGAACAATCAATCTCAATCATGTTGAAACTCTGGTATTGGATGAAGCGGACACAATGTGTGACATGGGATTTCTACCAGATATCAAACGCATATTGAAGCACCTGCCGAAAAGAAAGCAGACCCTATTCTTCGCTGCCACGATGCCAGATGACATTCGAGAATTAACTTCAAGTATTCTCAAGGATCCTGAGACCGTACAAATAGGAACGATAGCTCCTGTTCACACGGTAAGCCATACTTTGTATCCAACTACGGATAAATTAAAAAAGAATATGTTGCTTCATTTACTTCGTGAAACTGCGACCGGACAGGTCTTAGTGTTTACTCGGACGAAACGTCGCGCTCGATTTCTTGCAGCAGACTTAGAAAAATCAAAATACAGCGTCGCCCCTCTTCAGGGAAACATGTCCCAAAACAAGCGCCGCAGAGCAATAGACGGCTTTCGAAAGGGAGAATACGACCTACTCGTAGCAACTGACATCGCCTCTCGGGGAATTGATGTTACAGAAATTACCCATGTAATTAACTTTGACATGCCCAATACCGTTGACACATACATTCATCGAATTGGAAGGACCGGAAGGGCTGAAAGCAACGGAGAGGCATTTACCCTTTCGGTACCTGATGATGAATTACTGATACGCAAAGTGGAAAAAATCCTTGGAGGTCAGATAGAACGACGTCAGTTAGACGATTTCGATTATGGCGGCTTTTCTCCAAACCTAGTGGGAGGACCGACTGATACCAGAACCAACCGATCTCCCAGGACCAACGGATCTGCCAGAACCAACCGATCTCCCAGGACCAACAGATCTCCCAGAACCAGCCGATCTCCCAGAACCAGCCGGTCTCCCAGGACGATGGATAGGACAAGGAATTCCGATAGGCAGGAGGGAAATCGATCCTCTGCGAGAGAATTCTCTCCAAGGAATAATAAGCATAGAGGAGAACAACAAAGCTTTTCCAAGAAACCTGTCAGTGATCGATTCAGTTCATTGAGTGACTCAGGTTTAAAAACTGAAGAACCAAGAAAAAGAAAAAGGTTCATGGGTTTTCAAGGAAGCAAAACCCAAAAATCTGGTCCACCCTCTGACATCCCTTTCGACCAAGAGGAATCAACGGACCCTAAACTGCCCAGCGGACAGAATAGCCGATCAAAGACCGGTCGCCCGAGGTATTTTCACAAGAGAAGGCGACACTCCAAATAGGCCATTATGAACATTCGCTAGATTTAGCAATTCCCATATTTTTCTCAGCGAGTGCTACTATGCCTTCGGCTCTCAGAAAAAAGATCAAGGGGAACTATCTTGAAATTTGGACTTTTTTGGCAAGTACCCGGATATGAAGGCTCCACAGTAGCACGCCGGCACATCGAAACAATCCAGGAAATAACATTAGGGGATGAATTGGGGTTTGCGGAAGCCTGGCTTGCCGAATCTCCTTTCTATCCTACGAGGCCGATGTCACAGCCTCTCATTGTTGCCGCTGCCGCTGCTCAACACACTCAAAACATACGTTTTGGAACCCTGGCCACGCAGATTCCATTGCATCATCCGCTGGATTTTGCAACGTCTGCTGCAACCACGGACATTGTGACTAACGGCAGGCTAGATTTATGTCTAGGGGGACGTTACGGAGGGGCTTCCAGCCAAGTGATGGGAATTCCCCCTGATATCGACCAAAGTATTAGCAGAGCAATGGTGGCGGAATTTACAGATATCCTTCGAAAAGCCTGGAGCAGCGAAAGACTTGATTATGATGGTAAATACTGGCAATTTGAAGACGTTCCCGTAGTTCCTCTTCCCCTGCAACAACCTCATCCACCACTACTGCTGGCAGCCAACAGTGACACCAGTTTCACGTTCGCTGGCGGAGAAGGCTTGGGTGTAATAGGAACCACTTTTAGTCAACCTATCGCCAACTTGGAAAGGCACGCCGTTCAGTTTAGCAACACCTCAGCTTCGGAGAAATCCTCCCATAACCCACAGCCATTTCATATCGCAATTTCACTCTTTGTGTCCGAAACACAAGATAAGGCCCATAGGCTCATGTCTCGGAACTGGCGTGACAGCGACGTCATAGTGGAAGGCCCACCCGTACACTCTTCAGCGATCGGCGGAGGAAGACACGATTTTTCATCGGGAGCAGGTGGTTGGGGGACATGGAACTTTGATGAGGCCTGCATTCATTCGATTTATGATGACCCTGAGGGCTGCATAAATAAACTTAAAGAAATCGAGGAAAAAATACCCTCTCTTGATCAATGCATTTTAGAATTCAACCGAAGAGGTAGATTAACCACCGAGGAAGTCCAAGAATCAATGCGCTTATTCGCCAAGCGAGTGATGCCCGAATTTTGCTAACTACTGTTCAAATTAATTATCTGATAATCAATTGGTCTTGCTTCCACTATCTTGAAGATGAGCAACGGATCGGGCAGATTATTACGATATGAACTAGCGAGGATAAATAATGGTCTCTCAGAAGATAACTGAGATAAGCGTCACTCCTATTCCTGCCTATTTCCCACACGAAATAGGCAGGAACGCAAGAAATGCAGGCCACGGAATATCTGGTATTGAATGGCTGGTACGTGCAACAACGGAAGGGGGTATCGAAGGTCTGACAATTGCAAATGCTTTCATGTCCAATCTCGGAGGGCATTCCGTAGAGGAATTAATGAAAATACTCAGAGAGGTTTTTCTCGGAATTCGCATAGATGACCTTTTGGAAATCTCGGATGGCAGGGTGGTTAAGCCAAAACCTAACTCTGGGCGGGCCTTCCGACAGAATGGATGGATGAGCATTCTTGCCTATGACCTGGCTGGAAGGGAATTGGGAGTTTCCGCAATTGACTTACTTGGTGGAAAGGTTAGAGATAGAGTACCTGCTTACGATACTACCTTATATTTTCAGGATCTTCGCAATCCGGACCATTTAAATAATGGAATTGCCTCAATAGTCGATGAAGCTAAAGAGGCTCATTCCCTCGGATGGCGCCAAATGAAAATTAAAGTTGGGCGGGGAGGTAGATGGATGTCCCCTGCATCCGGCGCACAGAGAGACGCTGATGTGGTCAATTCAATTCGTGCAGCAGTTGGCCCAGAAACTATTCTCTATGTAGACGCGAATTTCGGGTACAAGAACAGACTAGATCTGCTGGAATTTTTTATAAAAGAAACTCTGCCAGCAAATCTGGGTTGGCTGGAAGAAATGATTCCTCCTTCACTAGAAGAATATAAAGAAATCCGCCGAATACAAGAACGCTTAGGATCAGGTGCTTTACTGGTTTGTGGCGAAGTCGACAGGGATCCAATCAGTTACGTGTACATGGATATGGCAGAGGAAGGAGTCTTCGATGGTTATCAGCCCGACATAGTCTCCCAGGGATTTTCTCGGTGGAAGCAGATTGAAGATCAACTTTCAGGTACCAAAGTCGTGTCTCAGCCTCACTGCTTTGGAAATGGAAACTTCGGAACCCGAGCGGCCCTGATCTATGGAGCTTCGTGCGAAGGTTTTATATCACTAGAGGATGAACGGATAGCTCCGAATGTATACAAAGAGGATGAGTTCAAATTTAAGAATGGAAGCTATGAGGTTGCAGATGCAGTAGGGTTAGGACTTAATGTGGATAAAGAGATTTTTCAAAGAAAGTACAGTCACAACGAAGAAAAAATAGTCCTTTAAGTTGTAAGAACAGAAAAATGAATCAAATTCTCAGTAATCTGCGAATAGTAGAATTAGGAACTGATGTAGCCACTGCGAACGTCGGAAGGTTATTCGCTGCTTACGGTGCCGATGTAATAACTGTCGAACCCCCCGGTGGGCATCCCATCCGTCACCTGCCTCCCACTCCCAACACGGGTGACCCACTAGATCCTAACAACAGTATACTTTTTGCATATCTGGGCACTGGAAAACGTTCTGTTGTACTTAACTTTGAAGACCCTGCAGACGTGGCCAAAGCATCCGAACTAGTTTTGAGTTCAGATGGAATCATTGACGGATATAAGCCAGGAGAACTCACGTCTTTGGGCCTTGATCTTGTTGCTCTCTCCGAGATACAACCCTCTCTATCAATTGTCCAAGTGACTCCCTTCGGACAAACAGGGCCCTATTCCCAGTGGACAACTAGTGCTCTCACAGCATACGCATCTGGAGGACAAATGTATCTGACTGGGGATGCAAATAAACCCCCGCTGCTAACTGCAGGGCACCAAGCTCATATGCAAGCAAGTCTCCACGCGTTTGGAGCGCTCCTGACCGCGATATATGCTGCTACTAACACAGGGGTCGGTGACATCATAGATATCTCTATACAAGAAGTTCAGACGGCCACCCTGGAAGGAGCTGGTCCGGTTGCTCTCTGGTATGGAGGCGACCAACAACGAGGAGGTAACAATCCAAGAGCTCTTTGGGGAGTTCATCCTTGTAAGGATGGCTGGATCGGTGTCGCGTCAATGCCGAGACAAACTCACTCGGTTCTTGACGTCATGGGACTATCGGATATGAAAAAAGATCCTCTATTCGCAAACAGCGCCTGGTCACCGGATGCTGATGAATTGCTGAGAAT
Source organism: uncultured Chloroflexota bacterium (assembly GCA_913048525.1). Classification (GTDB taxonomy): domain Bacteria; phylum Chloroflexota; class Dehalococcoidia; order Lucifugimonadales; family UBA826. Next base: position 42,977 of record CAJWWP010000003.1, on the reverse strand, counting down.
TTTAGTTCCCAATTTCACTATGAAACATACTGCCCAGGAAATATTTGAGATCGCTGACGACTACCGTGCGCCTTTCGCGATGATTCCTACGCCGGCAGAACTGCTTCAATGGCCTCACCATAAGGAAACAGATTTCTGGCAAGAGGTAACCCATCCAGTTCTGGGAAAACACCCGGTGCCCTCTGGACCGATATGGTTTACCCTCAACCCTGAAAATGCTAGCTCAAAAGTCGATAAGGGCAACTTTTCAACAGCTCCTTTACTTGGACAACATAATGATGAAATTTTTTCTGAACCAATACGCATCAAGGGGCCCAAAAAATCACTTGTCTCTGGTATATCCTCTATCTCTAAAACGCTTCCACTTGAAAACATAAAAGTCGTGGATATGACACAAGTATGGTCTGGGCCGTACGCAATGCGCTTTCTAGCAGATATGGGCGCTGACGTGATAAAGGTAGAAGGTCCAACTTTTCCGGACCCTGTTAGGACCGCAGGGGGAAGCCGTACAGCCCCCGCCATTAACCTTTCAAGCTATTTCAATGAATATAACCGGGGAAAGAGAAGTCTTACACTAGACTTTAAGAAAAAACCTGGAATGCAAGCACTAAAACGGCTCATCAAAACGGCAGATGTATTCGTAGAAAACTGGTCTTCTGGAGTAGCCGACCGAAATGGTTTGGGATATAACGACATAAGGAAGCTTAATCCCAACATCATTTACATATCGATGCCTGGGTTTGGGCACCAAGGTTCCGATGCATCTCGAGTAGGATTTGGTCCAACCATAGAGCAAATGGGTGGTCTGGTTGCACTTCAAGGATATGAAAATGATGCTCCCCACAAATCTGGAATATCTTATGGTGACCCCATCGCAGGAGCAACGTGTGCAGCAGCAGCAGTAGCAGCCCTAATACATAAGGCCCTCACTGGAAAGGGTTGTTATTGTCTATTACCCCAAAGAGATGGAGTAACTGGCCTTATTGGCGAATACATAATTGCTGAAGCTCTAGGTTGCAGAATACCAACAAAAACGGGCAATAAACGCAGTGGATACGCTCCGCATGAAATTTATCCATGCCTGCCTGATCCTGAACCTAGGCCAATTCTGAGCGTGTTTCCAAACGACGACGAGGACCTTGAAACCCAAACCATCGATACCGTCACGGACCGATGGATTGCTATCAATTGCCAATCAGACAAAGAATGGCTGTCACTTACTCAAGTGGTGGGAGATTCCAGACTTTTTGACTCCGCCTATTCTTCGGTTGAGGGAAGGCTCGATAACCAAAAGGTTATAGACGACATCATCTCAGAATGGACGGTCACAAAGGATTCCTATGACATCGCAAATTCTTTGCAGAATAACGGTGTAACTGCGGCACCTGTACAAACCGCATTATTATTGCTCACAGACCCTCATTCGGTTGAAAGAGAGAACTTCGTTACAGTAAAACACGATGCTAAAGGAAAACACCTTACCGCACGGCCAACATGGAGGCTAACCAGACGTCCAAAGCTCCCAAAGTTTTCCGGACCTAGCTTTGGTCAGCACAATGAAACTATTTTGTCGGAACTGGGATATTCGCAGTCAGAAGTTGATGAGCTAGAAAAATCCGGAGCCACGTCACGAGAACTTATAGGAAATAGATAATCACGTGTCGTAAATAAACTATCACCTATATTCCAACAGCGTACTCTTCAAATAACATCCAACATCTTAATTATATTTTTTGCCATTAATCCATAGCCTTCTGTGTTCGGATGCAGGCCATCCTCTAATAAATGAACGTCGTCAGCATCCAGAATATCGAGACCATCAAAATAATAAAGATTTTTATCCCCTACACTAATAAGAATATCAACTGATCTTTTGATTTCGCCTCGCATTCCCTTCAACGTAAATCCAACAACATTAGCTGTATCTTCTCGCCCTGGGGAATAAATAGGAGAAAATATGGCAATAGGTGTTAAGGGATGCTTCTCTCGTATTATCTTTATAAAGGCCACAATATTAGGACCAAATGTCCTCTCATTCATAGAGGGGTTGGTATATACATTAATCCCAACACAGAGAGATATAAGATCTGCGTCGTTATCCCTGATAACTCTGGCTATCAATGGATCGAGATGACACTGGCCGCCATACCCAAGACAGGTAAGATCTGATCCACGATTTCGAGATACGATAGATGGCCAGGTCAAACTTGGAGAAGCAGCCTGACGACATTGGGTTATGGAACTACCGTAAGTGACCCATTTTGTAAGTTTTGGCAGCGTTGAAGCATACAGTGAGGCTCCATCTGGTATCTCTAATCCCTTAAATCTAAATTCTCCATATTGTGGTAGCCATAACTCTATTTCCTTGTTGCCAGGTGAAAGTCCATGAAATTCGAATGCTTCCCTATTTTCTGTAGCTTCGGACCCAAAATATTCCCCGTCAACAAACAAATCTGCAGGGCTTCTCTCCTCCAAGGATTCGCAACTAAATAGGAGTTTCTCTGCATTACTCTGAAAAGTTAGTCGAACTCCTGCAGGCATGGCTGCTCTACCCATAAGATCTATGTTGTAGAGATCTATCTCTTCATAGGGAATTCTCCACGGCATGACATATTCATCATTAGAATCAAGTGATATAGCACCTAGCCACTTGATTCTGGGATCATTGGGAAATATCCGTTGAGACATTTAATCACTCGCTTTTATTCCAATTTGCAAAGCTCTTGCTGTTAGGCCAGGCATACTAACATTCAACATTAGAAATATCACCAAGCATTGATTAGGAAGACTGCTACCATAAACCTGACAAGACCTACTAATTATCCAGAGAAAGGAAACAATATGAAGTTCGGAGTGCAGGTAAGTTGCTACAACACTGACTGGGAGAAGATTAGATCATCAATTGAAACTCTCGAAGGGGGCCGCTGGAACAGTCTCTGGTTCGCGGATCACTTTCTTCCACCTTCTCCAGGGTCACCTGGTGGTCAACGTGATCAGGAGCAAGGCACAGCCTTTGAAGGCTTCACCCTGGCTTCGGTCGCCGCTGGAATGACAAAGAAATTAGAGATAGGACACCTCGTCCTTGGAAACACCTACCGTAATCCGGCTCTGGTCGCCAAAATGGCCTCAACACTAGACCAAGCTTCCAAAGGGAGATTCATTTTGTCCTTGGGAGCAGCATGGTTCGCACGGGAGCATGAGGCTTATGGTTGGGTATTTCCATCCATGCGGGAAAGATCTGATCGCTTTGAAGAGGCCTGTGAACTAATTAGGCTCCTTTTTACATCCAAAGAACCTGTAAATTATTCAGGCACATATTACAGTTTGGAAGAGGCCCCTTTATCTCCCCCATGCTACCGCAACCCTCACGTACCCATATTAGTGGGAGGAACCGGTGAAAAAAGAACTCTCCGCACACTGGCAAAGTATGGAGACGTCCTAAATATTGATGGATGGTCTGGTCGGGGGATGTCCCTAGATCTATACCACCATAAGGTGGAAGTTCTGGAACGCCACTGTGAGGATGTCAATCGAGATCCTTCAGATATAAAACACTCGTTGCTTATGCCCATAAAAATAACCAACAATCAAAAAGAAGCCGATGACTTTGTAAGACGACTGGGATACCGAGCCTCTGATCCCACTCATGGGAATTACGCCGGAAAACTTCTGGCACCGGAAGATTCCGGTTCTGTTGCTGGTTCCCAAGATTATGTTATCCAACGCATCGGGGAATTTGTTGAAGCAGGGGTTGACGAGATAATGTTTGGTGGAATTCCAACAGGAGATATAGAGCAATTTGAGCGAATTGAACAAGAGATTGTAGGCGCATTCGACTAAGGGGGTTTCCAGTCAATTCTGTTGTCAATTAGCTGTTTATACCCCTCAGAATACCTCGGATATATCCTATTTGACCAAGATGCTGAGACGTTTCAACCACTATGTGAGCGAGTACCCCACCCTTAGTGATGTCCGGAAGTTGTCGATGAAGTGCCTCGAAAGGACATCGCTTGTCCAATTCAAGAGGATCAACATGGGAGATGTAATCAAGCGTTTGCTCCCTGCATGCCTCATGGTATCCCAGCAATAATTCAATCGGTGTAGAAGGCATTTCTCTAACCTGCTCAGCTGAGTACCCAACCCCTACATCTCGTGCCGGTATATTGAACCTTTCATGCCAACCATCCTGCACCCAAAGCTGATCTGTTTCCTTAGCCCCAAAATTCAACAGGACATCCTCTGCGCGAGTCGCATGCCACAAGGCAAAATCAATATGGTGTGACATCTCAGAGGGCATCTTTCGCCTTTCTTCATCTGTTAAACCACTTATCAAGCGTTTTAGCTCACCTTGGTATTCTTCAAGCTGTAGTTTCAGTACCTCTCTAAAGTCCATTTTTTCTCCTTTGATCAGCAGTTATATCCTCTAAAGCGAACAGAGCTCATAAAGATGTGTTGCAATTTATCTCTATGCTACTCCAGCTGTTGATTCCCTAATATTTTGTCTTTCCTCGATGATTACATCCAGATCGCGTATTCCTTTATTCATTACAATCGGACCGACAGCAAACAGTGTGACCAGGATTCCCCCAATAGCAACAGCGAGCGGGACACCTTCGCCAGCGTCAGCAAACACTTTGGCAAGTGCTCCCGTGTACATGGCACCCAAAGGCATAATGCTCCACGTCATCCCATAAAAACCCATAACACGTCCTCTCATATGATCTGGCACCATTAATTGGAGAGAACTCATGATAGAAATCATGTAAACAGAGCTAAATGCGCCCATGACAAACATCAAAAAGACCGCTAGAGGGTAATTCCCAAGCTGTTTCGAACTTATCGCCAACAATGTTAGAGACAGTCCGAACACAGCGGATCCCACCACTATCATCATTCCCCTATGCCTCAGATTCCCAACCCTTCCCAGCCCTAGAGTCATAGCAAAAGCCCCCACCCCACCAACACCCATCATGACTCCCTGCCCATCTGCCCCGACCTTCAGAATATCAACTGCAAACACAGGCATCATCGGAATAACAGACATTCCAAAAAAGCTATTAAAAAAAGTGATTGCTATCAAGAAAGTAAATATCGAATTCCCCAAGATAAATTTAATTCCCTCGATCAGATCCGAACGAGACTTTCTTTGCGGCCTCTCGGGCTTGATGCCATCTGGAACTTTTAGACGCACAACAACCATAGCCAGGGTGAAAAAGCCCATGGCCGAAAGAAGAAATGAGAACCCTTCTCCCACAACCGTAATAATCAAACCCGCCACTGCTGGAGCTATAATCCTAGTTCCCGTCCAGATAGCACTATTAAGAGAAACTGCGTTCATCATCACAGAGCGATCGATCAGAATTGGATATAGAGCCATTCTTGCGGGTTGATCAAAAGCATTCACAGCTCCTGCAAAGAAGGCAAGCACTATCACATGCCACGCTTGCACTATCCCAGTAAACGTCACTGCTGCGAGGATTAAGATAATTAAACCGTTCACAGTTTGAGTCACAGCGATAAGCTTTCGCCTCTCCAACCTGTCAGCCAAAACTCCGCCAAAAAGATTCAAAACAATCGCAGGAACCGCGGTGGCAAGACCAACCCATCCTAAAAACAAGGGGTCACCTGTCAGACGATGAACAATCCAGAACTGTGCAAAACTAAGCACCTGGAAACCACATACCGATGCAAGGGTACCGAACCAGAATACCCTGAAGGAAGGAAAGGCCATAGCCGGCCCAAGCAAACGTGTAAGAACTCTAGTTGTCCAGCCTTCTGGGTAATCTGCAATCATTACCGTACTCTAACCTATACAGATGGCAAACAGAAAAACTTTGAATGCTACGATTACTAAACGCACACCGATAGTTAGCAAGGAGAACGACTTTGGGAAAACCTGGAGATGATCCAATATACAGAAACTCAGACGCAGATATGCCATCTTTTGTTGGGGTCTCAACGTTTCTACAAAGCCCATTGATACAAACCCCTGAAGGGTTAAAGGAACAAGGTGTCGAAGTTGCGATCATGGGAGCACCTTTTGATATGGGTGTTGTAAATCGGCCAGGCGCTAGGTTCGGTCCAAGAGCCATTCGTCAGGCTGGGTATTTTGGTGCCCCAAATGACGATTTGTATCACATGGGCCTACAGGTATATCCAACCGATGTTCTTTCAGTGGCAGATTTTGGAGATGCCAATTGTCCTCCTAGTTCGCTTGAACGAAGCCATGAAGCTATCCAAGCCAAAGTCTCTCAGTGCCTCAAAGCTGGCGCTCTTCCAATAGTTGTCGGGGGAGATCATTCGATCACTCTCCCATCTGCAACAGCAGTTGCAAACCATTACGGACCTGGCAAGGTCGGTATTGTCCACTTTGATGCTCATGCTGACACAGCCCCCGCCACCTACGGAGGCGTCTTGGCATCACACAGCAGCCCTATGAGACGACTTATAGAAGATGGAATCGTGCAAGGGAAAAATTTTGTCCAAGTTGGGCTACGCGGCTACTGGCCACCGCATACCCTATTTGACTGGATGCGAGAACAGGGAATGAGATGGCACCAGATGTCGGAAATCGAAACACGTGGCTTCGATCCTGTACTAGATGATGCAATATCAGAGGCTCTCGATGGTCCCGAATTAATCTATCTTTCTGTAGATATAGACGTACTGGACCCAGCATTTGCACCTGCGACCGGAACTCCTGAGCCTGGAGGGCTTACATCCGTGGAATTACTTCGAGCTGTTAGAACCATCGTTGGCTCAGTGGAAACAATTGCTGCAGATGTAGTTGAGGTAGCTCCCGACTACGAAGGACCAGCAAACATTACCGCCGAGGCAGCGCTCAGGGTCATACTGGAAATTTTAAGTTCCTTAGCAAATAAAAAGAAATCTCTATAGAGCCAATTTAGTCTAAAAAAACATCCCCTGATTGTCCGCCGGTCTTACTGGAAAGACGTGCTCCCATACTCATTCCTCGATCCACGGACTTACACATGTCATATATGGTCAAAGCAGCCACAGAGGTTGCTGTTAAAGCTTCCATCTCCACCCCGGTTTTCCCTCTAGTCTTTGCAATCCCTGTTATTAAAATAGTTGAGGTCTCTATATCAATATCAAAATCGATGGTCACTTGCGTCAATGGCAATGGATGGCAGAGAGGAATAAGATTCGAAGTCTGCTTCGCTGCCATAACTCCAGCGACTCGAGCAACAGCCAAAACATCCCCTTTTTCAACTCCATTTGCATTTACTAACTCGATCGTCTGGGCTTTCATCTTCACAAACCCCTTTGCTACCGCCACCCGATCAGTATCAGGTTTACTTCCAACATCTACCATTCTGGCTTCTCCATGCTCGTCAACATGGGTTAACTTATCAACCTTACCAAATAAGTCTTTTTCTTCTTTTTGCTCCATTGCTACCCCTCCCACTATATTTGGTGATGTTTCTCCAACAGGTGAAACGGGCTTCCCAACAGCCTCCGAATGCGCAAGACGGTCGGCCTCTTCGTTTAGCGGATCCCCAGCGTGTCCTTTAACCCAAACCCACTGGACATTCCTCTTGCCGACTTCTCCATCAAGGATTTTCCAGAGGTCCTGATTTTTGTTTCGTTTCCAGTTCTTCGTCATGGTGTTAATGACATAGGAAGAATCGGAATAAACAGTAATATCGGAATTTTCGGGTAAATCTTCCAAGCCTCTAATTACAGCGAGGATTTCCATACGATTATTGGTTGTATCCGAGTCTCTACCATGAAGAGACCTTTGGGGACCGTCACCAGATATAACAGCCCCCCAACCTCCTGGTCCAGGATTCCCTATGCAAGCCCCGTCAGTGTAGATAGTGATCATTGACAAAAGAATTTCCTCTTCTTAGCCACCTATGTGGTACATCTCAACCTTTTTTCTTGGGCTAGTCATTGACGTACGAATCTCTGAGTAACGATCCTCCCTATTTGTCCAGGTTCCTGACATGAGATTCAGCAAATCCTTATCAGTAATGTTGTCTCTCATGGGTCCCCTAAGATCAGTTCCTCCGTCCGCAAACAGGCACGTGACAATTTGTCCCTCTGGAGATAGTCGCAGCCTAGTGCAGTCACCACAAAACGGTTGCGTCACAGACGAAATAACCCCAAACTCCCCTTTCCCATCCTTATAGCTATATCTTTTTGCAACTTCTCCCTGGTAGGAAGGTTCAATAGGTTCAATCGCAAATTCCCTCTCTATTATTCTCACAATATCAGCCGCTGGGAGCACCTCGTCTAACTTCCAGTCATTTAATGTACCCACATCCATGTACTCAATGAACCGCGGGGTGTAGCCGTTATCTCGACACCACCGTGCTAGTTCAACCAATGTGTCGTCATTAATACCTTTTTGCACAACAGCATTGATTTTAATTGGGTCCAGACCAGCCTCTTTCGCTGCAGCTATACCATCCATAACTTTTGCTGTCCCGAATCCTCGGCCATTCATCTTACGAAATACTTCGTCGTCAATAGAATCTAGACTCACTGTTATCCTTTGCAACCCTGCTTTTTTCAGGCTTTCTGCCATTCCAGAGAGAAGATAAGCGTTGGTTGTCATAGCCAAATCTTCTATGGCACCAATATTTGCTATCATTGATACAAGCTCAACGATATCCTGTCTTATAAGAGGTTCACCCCCCGTCAATCTGACTTTCTTCACACCAAGTTGAGTTGACAGCAGAACGATTCGAGTTATCTCTTCAAACGTCAAAAGGTCATTTCTTGGGAGGAACTCGTATCTTTCGCCAAAAATTTCAGCGGGCATGCAGTAAGGACATCGAAAATTGCAACGATCCGTCACAGACACCCTTAAATCCCTTAGAGGGCGGGACAGTTTATCTAGAGGTTCAGCTTTCAACATCCAGACTCACCTCTTTCTCGCAAGTAGCTTGCTGCCTGCCTCACCGCAGTACCTCTATGTGATACCTCATGTTTTTCCCTGGAGGGTATCTCCGCAAGTGTTTTAGCCTTAGGTGGGAAAAAAAATAAGGGGTCATACCCAAACCCATTGCCACCTCGAGGATTATGTGTGATATTGCCTTCAATCTTTCCATCAAAAGTCACTGTCCCATCACCCGGAGTATAAATAGCCACAACACACCTAAACCGGGCAGTAAGTTCCTCTTCTGGCAATCCATACACGTTTTTGAGGAGCAGCTCATTTCTGCCCAAATCATCTAATGTTTCGTCACCATACCGGGCAGATAAAACCCCCGGGGCACCACCCAGTGCATCAACTTCAAGACCAGAGTCGTCGGCAAGCGTCATCATTCCCGAAATAGCACCATAGCCCTCAGCTTTCAATATCGCGTTTTCCTCAAAAGTCGAGCCAGTTTCCTCCACCTCGTAACCCGGGTCAATGGACATCTCATTCAAGGACAGCAGGTTATACCTGGTGTCCCCGAGAAGGACCATTAATTCTTGCATCTTCGCAGCGTTTCTAGTGGCAACGAGCAACCCGCATGGCTCCATGTCATTCATCACATACCTATCCTAAGTTTTAGGTTTTCAATTATAACGGCAGTTGACGGCGTTGGTCTGTATAATCGGTGCCACTAGTCATTACCGCTAACAAATGGAGGTTAATAATGCACCTACTGGAAGTATCTAATCCTGTCGCTCAACAGCGTGGGATGATGAACATATTAAGAACCAACCCCAGACCCAAATCTCTAGACGGTCTAACTATTGGCCTTGTCTGGAGTGGCACGCACGGTGGTGACCTAGCTTTAAATCGTGCTGGCGAAATCATCCAAGAACGTTTCAGCGATGTAAGTATTAACTTTTACACGGGCGGAAACTACCCCACCCCACCTCCAATAGTGAAACAAGCAGGAGAGGAATGTGATGTCGTAATAGGTGCAACGGCTGATTGAGGGACATGCGCGTCGTGGATGTGCCACGACATGATTGAAATAGAAAAAATGGGTAAGCCAGCTGTCCCAATCGTTTCCGGGCGATTCGAAGACGACGCCCTGGCCAGTAGTCGAGCTTTTGGCATGCCTGATTTGCAGTTTGTGATCGTCCCAAGAATATATCGTAATCTCGCCGACAACCTATGTGTCACTCAGACAGAAGAGGTAATGGATGAATTAATCTCGTGTCTCACCGCCGACAGTACCAACGACACCACCCCAGAAGACCAAGAGTCTACACTGAGATATGAGGGTGAAGACAGATTTGACGCTATCCTGAAAATGAACTCTGACTACACTCGCAGGGATTGGTCTGATGCTCTCCCTGTTTTTCCTCCGACAGAATCTGCAGTTGCTGATCTAATATCCGGTACCAGCCTCCCATCTGACCACGTAGTGTGCGACATGCCCCCTGGATTTGGACTTGCCACAGTGGAAAAAATAGCGATAAATTCCGCTCTGGCAGGAGCCAAACCTGAACACATGCCAATAATAATCGCTGCAGTCAAATGTCTTTCTGAAATGGGGGAACATGGAGGAAAGTCCCTTTTAATGTCCACAAGCCCTCATGCCCCTATTCTCGTAGTAAACGGACCTATTGCCAAAGAGGTTGGTCTCAATCCAAGATCAGCTCTGGGTCCTGGTCGAGATAATGAAATAAACATCATAATCGGGAGAGCTTTTTACCTTTGCCTTAAAAACATAGGAATGTGGTATCCGAATAAGATGGATATGGACACGATCGGAACGACTCGAAAATTTGTTCACTGCTTAGGCGAAAATGAGGATATGAGTCCTTGGCCTTCATATGCAGAAGATCGTGGATTCAAAGCCAGTGAAAGTGCTATATCAATTTTCGTAACCGACGGTGAGCTAGACGTACAGGATCAAGGAAACACTTCAGCCGAAGGTTTGTTGAAAACTTTAGCCTATGGAATCACCTTTGGAAACACAACCCTCGGTGGAAGTCGTGCCGGAGGGCATGAAAGGTTAATCTTCATGCCTCCGGACGTTGCTGGCCCCGTAGGTGGGGAAGGTTTCTCCAAAAAAGATGCAAGAGAGTTCATACATAAGCATGCCAATAATAGCCTCGGTAAAATGATCCAGTACATGCCTTTGGGAGATGCCCGTGTGCATGAAAATTGGCACTACCTACGGAATCAGACCGAAGAAGAAATTCTGTCCACCGAAGTTCCATTGCTTCATAGCCCAGACGATATAGACATAGTCGTTGTAGGCGCAGATCGAGCTAAAACCTTAGTTTTTCCGTCGGGGCCATCTTCTGCAACCATTGGGATAGATCAGTACAGGTAAGTAAGGGGGTAACCCTTACCAGCTTTAGTTTTTCTTATGGGTGTCTTAGCCGGATATAAGGTAGTCGAGTTCAGCCGCTATCCGGCTGGATCTATACTTGGGATGCTTTTAGCAGACCAAGGAGCTGACGTTCATAAGATAGAGCCTCTAGGTGGAGACCCTTCCAGGGGTACGGAAGAGTTCGCAGTGTGGAATCGAGGAAAATTTTCCTCTTTGTCCACTTACTCGAAGAATACAGTCGTTCATTTTGCCAATGGCGCTGATATAGTCATCGAATGTCTTGATGCTTCCGAGAAAACCGCTCTTGGTCTTACATTTGCCTCCCTCTCCCAGATAACTGCTGATAAGGAGCCCGTGGTGGTATCGATTCCAGCATTTCAAGAAGATCATCCACTGGGTTGGTTACCAGCACGTGAAGGTCTGGTGGCTGCCAGCTCCGGTGTTTATGCTCTTAACCCATCCGGAGATGACCCAGTACCAGAAGAGGGGCCTTCCTTCCATGAACTTTATTACGCCAGCACCTTCGCCGCAATAACAGCGGCTCCCGCTGTAACAGCTGCATTGCTATACCGAGGAAAAACAGGAAAGGGGCAGCAAATAACAGTGCCTATCCACGACTCAATGTACCAAGGTATGGGCACTGCACTAGTGCGACACTCGCAAAGACCGCATGGTAAACAGGAGGGGCATCCGGTTATTGCTCGTTTTTATCGATGCCGAGATGGCAGATGGATCAATGTAAACATCGCAATTCCTCGATTTTTAGAACCTTTTCTTGAAGCAATAGGACACCCCGACTGGCTGGATCACCTGACTGATAATAAACTGCTGAATTCCGATGGCGACCTTTTAGAAGAATGGAACCAAAAGTTCGAGGAAATATGGAGCGAGAGAACAGCACTTGAGTGGGAAACCTTTATGGAACATATTGGAGTTCCCGGAACTGCCTGCAGAACAGTGGATGAATGGCTAGACGAACCACAGGCTTCAGACTCGGGTGCAGTCGTTCAGATAAATGACCCAATATTCGGGAGGATGAAACAACCGGGATTACTTGTTAAAACCCACGGGAATCTTGGACAGGTCAAAACACCTGCTCCTGAGATGCCGGGAGATAATTAACTTCAGTATGAATGACCTTCCTTTAGATGGTGTGACTGTGCTGGATCTTTGCATAGTTCTTGCTGGGCCCACATGTGGGCGTACATTAGCTCAGTATGGAGCCAATGTAATCAAGGTAGATCCTGACTTTCGCCCCCCTCAACTCACGCCCTGGCTTGACGTAGGGAGAGGAAAGCAAAGCATCGCACTCAACCTAGGAAAACCTGGGGGACTCGACACCTTCCTAACTATGGCCGGTAAGGCTGACGTAGTGTTGGAAGGATTTCGCAAAGGTGTTGCCGATAGACTAGGTATTGGATACCAGGCTTTGAAGAATCTAAATCCGGAAATTATTTATGGCTCCATAAACTGCTTCGGGCAGGAAGGCCCCTGGCAGATGCGACCCGGCTTTGAGCAAAATGCGCAGGCCGCTACGGGAATACAACTGCGCAACGCTGGAGTCTCTGACCCCCAACAGCCACAAAGACCTCGTCCCGCTACTTTCACTTTGAACGACTACGGAACCGGTATCTCCGCTGCTTATGCCGTCATGCTTGCTTTGCTGGATCGGGAAAAAACTGGAAGAGGGCAAAAAATAGAGGCCGCACTTTCTTATACTTCTGCGACCATTACCGGACCTTATCATGTTGATTATCCAGGATATAGTCGTCGCGATTTAGGGGGTCCAGGAATAAGAGGAACTGATTCCTTTAACCAGTTGTATAAATGTGCAGACGACTCTTGGATTTTTCTTTCTGTTTCAAATAGTGATGAATCGCTTGCACTTCAATCTATTCCCTCTTTCGCTAATATGGATAGTCATCCAAGTAGTCAGCATCTGCAAGACATATTTCTCACTAACACAAGTACCCACTGGGTTTCTCTACTCTCCTCTGCTGGAGTTCCCGTTGCAATAAACAAATACGCCTCCGAGCTTCATAGAGAGGAAGGAAATAGGAGAAGAGGAATTGTCGTTGAACGAACCTATGGAAATATTCATAATGAGGAAGAAAATATTAAAGGATCTCGTCATTGGGGTGACGTAACCTGGCCGGGTAATCCCGTCGTCATGTCTGAATGTGATCTAGTTGAGGTTGAGCCTCCCTCTTTCGGCGGCGACACAAATGCCATTTTAAAAAGCTTCGGAATATCAGACTCTGAATTAGCCAATCTGAGAGCTTCAGATACTATCCCAAATAGTTTGCCTATAGGCCTCAAATAGTTTCCAAATCAACCCGTAGCTACAGGTCCCTTGAGACCACCCGTGCTTTTTCTGCAAATGTTTCGGCAAAGTAAGCACATAGACCAGTGTATCGCTCAGGATCTAGAAGATCGTCAATCTGTTCCGTCGATAGTAACGAGGCTATTTCCTTTTCTTCCGCCAAAGTTTCACTAAATGCCCTTCCTTCATTAACCGCCCTTTGAGCCGCTTCATAAACGGCATCATGGGCTCTTTGCCTTCCTATCTCTTTCCCAAGTTCAAGCATCACTCTTTCAGACATGATAAGTCCACCTGACAGATCAAGATTTTTCCTCATTCTCTCCGGAAACAGGTTTATATCGGAGAAAATTTCATTCAATCCATCTATAATCTTGCCGGTCAAAAAACAAACCCTATTGATTGCCGTATTTATCATCATGCTAGTAGTTTTATCGGCTTCATGCTCCGTTTGCATAGCTTCTAAAGACATAGGCACATAGGTGCGCACTTCCGAAGCCCATGCCACAACATCCTGACTAAGACGAGGGTTGCGCTTCTGCGGCATCGTAGACGAGCCTACCGCACCGACCGGAACGGGCTCTTCCACTTCACCAAACTCCTGCTTCATCATGGTATAGACCTCCCGCGCCATCTTGCTTGATGTTGCGGCCAGCATTGCCAAAATTGTGATGTACTCCGTCAGGTGGTCACCTATTGTTCTAGCGGGCATTGACATTGAACTAATTCCCAATTCCTCTGCTATAAGATCTTGTGTTTTCAGTCCCTCTAAACCAACAGAAGCCATCGTTCCTGCTCCCCCTCCAAGCATCGCTACGAACACTCTATCTTCACAGCTAGTCATTCTCTCTGTATGTCTAATTAGCTCGTCAATCCAAACAGCAACTTTATATCCAAAAGTTGCTGGCACAGCATGCTGACCATGGGTTCGTCCTGGCATCGTATAATTTTTTGATCTCTCAGCAAGTTCTGCCAGTGTGAGTAGGAGTTTTCCCAATTCCTGTTTGTAGTAAGCATGGCATTGTTTGACCAATAATAGTTTTCCCGTCTGTGTGATATTTTGAGTTGTTGCTCCCCAGTGAATATATCCTCCTGCCTGTGGCCCACAAACTCTATCCAATTCCCAGATGAGAGGGACTAGTGGGTGTCCTGTTTTTTCAAGACCTGAATAAACATTCTCCATATTCAAGAGTTCCAAGTTGGATTTTTCAGATATTATGTCCGCCGCCCATTGAGGAATTACACCCAGTGCAGCCTGAGCTCTTGCAAGTGCTGCTTCTACATCAAGATACGATTGAAAAATGGACTTCTCGTTTAATAGATCAGATATAAAGTCCTTACTTTGAGTCATGGCACTTCTCCAAATAATATATGGCTAGATTTTCTATATAAATCTGTGGATATCTTAGAATTTAATGTTATCAACTTGTAATATTTGTGTATAAGTTTGTCTAATTATCAACAACCTATGACTATTATTAAAAATATCCACAACCATAATAATTTTATCCACATTATCTACACTATTATTCGTGCTAATATTCGTTTGAATCCCACGCCTATCAGGAACATAATCAACAATATCCACGGGATTATTATTCTTATTATTATCCCTTCTAAAACTTCTCCAAAAGGAGAAAACTTTGATTGATGAAGTAATAATTCAAATAAAAAGTGGCTCTGGTGGGGATGGCGCTATAAGTGGGAGGCATGAGAAATTTGTGCCAAGAGGAGGACCAGATGGTGGGGATGGTGGAAGAGGCGGCAACATTGTCATCAAAGGAGACTCTAATGAAAACACGCTTTTACAGTTTAGATATAGACGTGTTTTTCAAGCAAAAAATGGCGGAAATGGGGGGAGTGTTAAGAAGCATGGATCAGATGGAGCCGATGTAGTCGTTAATGTGCCTGTAGGAACACAGGTATGGAATGGAAATGATCTTATCGTTGATGTGACTGAGCATGATCAGGAATTTATTGCGGCTCCTGGTGGCTCAGGGGGCTATGGAAATGTTAAATACGTATCCTCTACAAACCAGTATCCGGTTATTGCTCAGGCGGGGGAAAGGGGTGAAGAAATAGAACTAAAATTGGAATTAAAGATGCTAGCGGATGTAGGGATTATAGGTGCCCCTAACGCAGGGAAGTCTAGCTTGATTAGTTACTTAACCTCTGCGGTTCCAAAGATAGCTGACTACCCATTTACGACACTTGAGCCTGTGTTAGGTGTGGTTGAGCATAGAGATAAGACGATAGTGATGGTTGATATTCCAGGATTGATTGAAGGTGCTCACAAAGGAGTTGGCTTGGGCCATGAGTTCCTTCGGCACATTGAACGAACACGATTGCTTATTCATATGGTTGACGGTGCCGGCGAAGACCCGGGGTCAACCTTTAGGCAGATTAATGACGAGCTTCGTTTGTTTGATGAAAAGCTTGATGAAAAGCCTCAGATAATTGCCATAAACAAGGCTGACTTGGAGGAAGTGAAAGTACTCAGGGAAGAAATAGTCCAATCCTTGGATATCGAAGGGACTGACATACACGTCGTTTCTGCTGCAACAGGTGAAGGGATTAGTAAGTTAATTGATGCGGTTTTGGTGGCCCTTGAACCTGAGAAAGTTGGAGATGAAAGACCCTTTAACCCTGTAGTTGTTCAGGTGGAGGATGGCGAAGACAAGGTTCTTTCAGGCGTAGCCGCTATAGATCTTCCCAAAATAGGCTCGCTAGATATGGAAAAAGAGGTACCGGTACTGAGGCCAATACCAAAGAGACAGGGTGTTGGTATATTTATTGAAAATGATGTTTTTGTTGTCGATGCCCCCGGGGTTGAACGTATCGCAGAAAGAATTGATTACGAAGACTGGATGGCTCGTATGCAATTGTATCGACATATGCAAAAAACTGGTGTTGTAAGGGCACTAGAAGGGGCAGGGATAAAGCAGGGGGATACGGTTCGTTTGGGTACCGTTGAATGGGAATGGGATTAATTTGCGCCAGCTGTCAGGCTCTAAGCCGATAGAGAACAGCGTTGGGTGGCGGCTTTGGGCACAGTTAGTTGTTGTGTCGTCAGGGGTTTTTCTAGTCGCTCTTGATGTCACCGTTAACGTCTCCTTACCGGCAATATCTGACTATTTTTCGGCTGAGCCCAGAATTGTATATCTAATGATTACGTTCTATTTGGGAACTACTATAGGTCTCCAGTTGGGCATTGGGGGTGCAGGAGATACTTTCGGACTTCGCCGGATTTTCTTAATAGGGCTTTTTGTTTATACGGTAGCGATGGTTGCTATCAGTTTATCTCCTACCATTAACACCGTTATAGGCTTCAGGGTGCTTCAAGCGCTCGGCAATGCGTCTTTAGCGGCTATTGCTCCCGCATTGGTTACGTCTATGTTTCCAAGGGAAATCAGGGGACGGGCTCTAGGAGTAATGACGGGGATAGGGACCCTGGGAATGATATTAGGCACTATCTCGGCTGGTGCGTTGCTAGAAATATCGTCTTGGAGGTGGATTTTTCTTTTCAGGATACCCTTTTGTCTTATTGCAATAGCCGGGACTTTATTTTTCTTACGAGGGGTCGGCGAAAGAGTAGAAGAAAACAAGAAATTTGACTGGCTTGGGGCTGGCCTGGTGTTCGCTGCAATGACCACCATAGTCCTATTCTTGAACATCGTGGCACTGGTCGGCTGGGTTCGGGGTCAACCCTTTCTTATTTTGTTGATATCAGCCATTATTTGGGTGATTTTCATAAAGCGTCAGAACGTATTTGAACAGCCTTTAATTGACTTGAGGGTGTTAAAGAACATGGTGGTGGCTGGGGGTCTTCTAGCCAACCTTTGCATGTTCATGTCGACATTTGTGAATGTTTTTATACTTCCGTATTTCGTCTCAGAAATAATGGGGGCCTCAGCGACATCTCTGGCAATTTTGCTACTTGTTAACTCACTTGCACTCGCTCTATGTGCGCCTCTAGGGGGATACTTTTCAGACCGTGTCACACCTGGCCCGGTGACCATAGTGGGAACGATACTAATAATCTTTGGATTGTTGTCCTATCAGGCTGTTGAGATAGGAGTGTCTGTTACGGCACTAGCGGTACGAATGACGATCATCGGAGCTGGTATGGGATTATTTCAAAGTGCAAATCTCAACTTAGTTATGAGTAGTGCAGGTAAAGCAAGTCTAGGAACAGGTGGAGCTCTTTCGTCAATAACGAGAGGAATCGGAAATGTGGTCGCCGTTGCACTTTTGGGAGGATTATTCACAGAGGCTTATTCTTCTAGAGGCCATGGGGTGGATATATTGCTCGCTTCAACGACAACAGAATCAGTTGTTGCTTATCTGGCTGCGTTTAAGTTGGTATACTTCGCCGCTGCGGCTATAGCCCTTGGAGCTCTGATAGCGTCTGTTGTTGCTTGGCGGCGAGCTTAATAATGCGCTAATAACGACTGAAGGGAAAATACACCGGTATGTCAGATAGCATTGAACGCGAAAAGACGACGGGGCAGAGAAAAAAAGACTAAACCATTCAGGAGGCTGAGAAATGGCTAAATTGCAAGGCGCGCTAACCGGCGTGAAAGTTGTGGCCTGCTCGACTGCGCAAGCAGGAACGGTACCCTATTCGTTGATGGCAGATCTAGGTGCAGAAGTAATAAAGATAGAGGTTCCCAACGGAGGAGATAATTCACGTAGAGCTGGAGAACTGAAGGGTGAAGTGAGTTCTTTTTTTGAGACTAACAACAGAGGAGTAAAAAGCCTAACCCTGAACCTACGGACTGATGAAGCCAAGAAGATACTCCATCAACTGGTCCAAAGGGCTGATATATTCGGTCAAAACTTTAGGCCTGGGGCTGCGGAACGATACGGTTTTGGGTATGAGGAACTAAAAAAAATCAATCCGGCACTTGTGTATGCATCTGTGTCTGGCTATGGACCGGATGGACCTGATGCGGCTCTTCCCGGAACGGACGCGGTTGGACAGGCAATAGGCGGAGTTACAGAAGCGTTCTCAATACCAGGACAGCCAATGCGAACAGGTGTCGCCTCAGTAGCAGATGAAACCTGCGGAATACTTACATTTGGCGGCGTGCTCGCCGCTTTGATCCATGCAAGGGAAACAGGCGTTGGACAAAAGATTGAGACCTCTCTAGTTGGTAGTGCTTTTCGCCTTATGGGTTGGACAATGGCAACTACCATGTGGAAAAACAAACCACCAATCACCGGTGCTCGCATAAATGGGACGAGAGATAGAGCTGGGATAGCAGCTTGTTTTAACGATGCTGATGGAAGACCTCTGGCTATGCAATTGGATGCAAGGCACTGGTTGCCCGCCTTGGAAAGTTTGGGATTTCTAGAGGCAATGGAGGAGGCAGACCTGACCGATCTGGGAATGGCCTTTGAGTCGGAGGAAAAAAAGAATTCAATACTAGACAAGCTTGCGGAACTTTTTGCAACGAATACTCGGGATAATTGGATAAATATCCTTCGGTCTGCGGACATAGTCGCGGCTCCTGTCAACACCATGTTGGAGGCTTCTCAGGATCCGAATATTGTTGACAGTGGATATGTGAAAACGGTAACGCACCCCGAGTTGGGTGAAGAGGTAAAGATACATGGGACACCATGGAAAATGTCAGAAACACCAAGTAAACCAGGGTTTGCTCCAAAATTGGGGGAGCATAATGAACAAATTCTAGGAGAATTAGGATACGACCCTGACAGCATAGCGAACTTGAAAGAGATTGGAGCGATCTAGGATAATTCCCAAGTTTTGTTTAAATTTCTGTCCTAGGACTTGTCTTGAACGGAGGCGACATTGGTCAAATTTGATTATTTTTATGGCGGTCATATTGAGATGCCGGATGCTGGGTTTTCCGCGACTCCTGTTGATCAGAGAGATCTGTCGAATGAAACCCTCTCCTCAGCCTTCTCAGAAGCAAAGGCGATGGCAGAGATTATGGATCCTCTTGGTTTTGACACTCTCTGGATGTCTGAACATCACTTTCAGGCAGAAGGGTTTGGAGGAATACCTAATATTCCAATGACGTGTGTCTATCTCGCTGAAAACACAAAGAGTTTGAATTTCGGCGGTTTTTTTAACACGGTTCCTGCATGGCATCCCCTTAGGCTTGCCGAGGATTTTGCGTCAGCTGATGTAATGACAGGTGGCAGAGTGCGATTTGGGGTAGGCAGGGGATATATTTTGAGAGAAGTCGAAACCTTGGGATCCCCTCTCGAAGATGACCATGCAAATAGGGACTTGTTTGAGGAGCAAGTGGAAATCATTATAAAGGCGTGGACAGAAGATTCTTTTTCCCATCATGGTACCCATTATGAGATACCTGCGGAGGGATTACATAGAGGCAAGGAATTGAGGGAGATTACTCTTGTTCCTCGTCCTCTCACCAGACCGGTGGAGTTCTGGCAGCCAATCGCAAGTGGCAGTCAGAGAGGGATGGAGTTCATGGTCAGCCACGGAA
Source organism: uncultured Chloroflexota bacterium (assembly GCA_913048525.1). Taxonomy (GTDB): domain Bacteria; phylum Chloroflexota; class Dehalococcoidia; order Lucifugimonadales; family UBA826. The sequence goes on along the minus strand of CAJWWP010000003.1, from coordinate 22,920 downwards.
TAAAAGGAGTGATAGCAGGTGGAACTGCACCAGGCGGTTCAGCCGAGAAGACCGCACAACGGTGGAGAGAAACTTTAGTAAATGCCGGTCAGGAAGCAGCTATAGGTGAGGGACTGGCTCTGGGTGTCCAGATACATATGGCCGACTCGGAGAGAAAAGCTATTGAGCAAGCAACGCCCTATTTCGAAGAGCAATTGAAAGTGCTAGCACCTTTAGGAATGGTAAAAAACTTGTCGAAGGAGCAAATAGAGGCTACGGCCGATCCCGCTAAAGCTTTGCTTGTTGGATTACCTACCCTGCAAGATGCCGTTGCTGACGGAACATGGATCTGTGGTCCACCTGACAAGATAAAACAGGACATCGCTGGAATTATTGAGAGATTTCCAAAAATCGAAAGGATATCAGTCGGGTTAGGCGGCCTTGGCATCCCTCCAAGTGTTATACGAAAAGATTTAGAATGGTTTGGAAAAGAGGTTTTACCGCAATTCAGGGAGTAACCAACAAGGTTGAAGTAAATCAAAATGATCCTAGATGTATTACACATTGATATAATTCTTGGCGGCGCCGATGTAGCTCAGTGGTAGAGCAGCTGTTTTGTAAACAGCAGGTCGTCGGTTCGAACCCGACCGTCGGCTCCATTTTAAGTTAATGCTTCCTAGTCAAACAATCTTCAAATCCGTTGGCAGCAGTCCCGCAACTGGTGTGGTGGGTTCGACTCCCTCGTGCTCCTGCCAAAGCTAAACAGTGCCTGAGCGTTGTTTAGTAAATAGATCGAGTAATGAGATAACGAAAAGGCCTTTAAGTAGGTTTTGTCGACACGGTCTGATATTGGGTGGTGGAGCCGGTATTAATATTCCTTCAAAGTAGTATTTCTAGGCATGATTCGGCATATAGAAACATTAATTAGCAGTAAGGAATTGAACTTCAGTTCCTAGACAAAACTTGTTAGGGGAGATTCGAACCTTATTTGTTTGCTTCTCTATTGTTTTGGCAGATCATCCGTATTAGGAAAATGATTTCTGAACCTCGATGAAGCAAAACCTGCAATATATTGATTGTCTGTCGTTTTCCATTCCGCGAGATTAGCAAAGCGTGACTGTGAGGGTTGTCTCCTAGAACAAATAGGTTAAAGTAACGCCCAAAGTAGTTTATAAGAAGTTCATAGATAATGAAGGTCTCTAATGCCCACAGAAAACATGGAAAACAATGCTGATCAGGCCCAGCCAGATGATAAAAGTCATGAAATAGTCAAAGATGAAACTCAATATGTAGATGAGCCATCTGATAGTTTGTCAGTGGATGCATTCGAATTTATTGGGAGAATGGCGAATAGTCGAGGAAACGAGAATAAAAAGGATAAACCGAGAAAGTAGCATTAACAGATATGGAGGTTTGATATGAACAGTGAGGTTGACGTAAATATCATAGGCACCGGCAAAGTGAAGTTTGGTTTGGAGTATAGGGATTTACTTTCCGATCAGGGTGTGTGCATTAATGTTTTCGGTGAGGTAGACGGCGAAGAAGTCGAGTTACTGAGGTTTGATTGTTTCGATCATGAGCCCCATTATCATTACGGTCCTGAAAAACAAAATAAGCGCTTGATGCTGGACTCTACGACGGAGGGTGACTCGCTGGATTGGGTTCTGAATAAATTCTATAGTCGTCTCCCTGAAATGATCGAAAGGGCTGGATACCAGGAACTATCTGAATATGTCCAAAATACGGATATGTCCGGTGTTATTGACCAGGTGTCGGAAACCGCAAAGCACCTATCGGTGTCAGGAAGAAGAACGGTTATGCATGACCGAGGGGATGTTATTGTCGAGGCAGGGCCCGTACGATTTGGTCTTGAGTATAGGTACCTCTCTAATGACGAAGGAGTGGCGATTCACGTTCTCGGTGATGTGAACGGTGAAGAAATTGAGTTGCTCACATTTGATTGCTTTAAGAGAGCACCTCATTATCACTATGGACCACGCGCAAAAAATCAACGGATGTACCTTGACCAAACAGCTTCTCCAGATTCTCTTAAATGGGCTCTTGATCTACTAAATGGCGGAAAATTGGGACCCATGCTTGAAAAGGCCGGATATGCAGATCATGCCAGTCGGCTAAACCCCACTATTTTGCTTGAAAGTATGGAGACAGTGTCACAGACAGCACTAAATATGGACAAAGAGGCCGCCGCGTCGTAGTTTCATTGGTGGCCTGGTAATGGCGGTTATTTAAATTATTTATTGAATTCTGGAATGATGTATTTTCCCCAGAGTTCAATAGATTCCATGACTTCGGCATGAGGAACGGTTTCAGTCTGCATCATAACCATCATCTGATCGATGCCAGTTTCTTCATGTTTCTTCAGGGCTCGTATGCAGTCGTCCGGGTCTCCTGCTATCACAACGCCTCTTTCACAAAGTGTGTCAGAATCTAGATCCTCCCAAACTTTATGTGCGATAGCCTCGCCTCCAGAGAAATCTAGGGCGCTATTCAACTCGGGTTCTTCGTCTCCTTCAACGTACCTTGAAAAGTTCTGTTTCAGATGGTCGGGAACTCCTCCCCATTTCTCAAGCAACTGGGCGTATATATCTTTTTGACCTTGGACGTATGGACGATCCGGACCAAAGAAATTTTTCAATGATTCGGCACCCATATCCCTAGCTTTCTTCCCATCCTTCAGACAGACCCCTAGGGTAGAGCTTGCCCACTGGTTGTTAACCTGTTTTCCAACGGGAGAAGCCTTCTTAATATCCTCTTTATATTTTTTTACGTAGGGAGCGAGTGAGTCTGGAGCACTAGAACCAAAGGATAGAATTCCTATGCCTTTAGATGCAGCAATTTCATAAGTGGCTGGTTGAAGCGCGGCGACCCATATCGGCGGATGATCCTCCTGGAAGGGTTTTGGGAGAACTTGTCGTTCTGGGACTTGCCAATATTTTCCTTCATGAGAATACCAGTCTGAATTCCATATCTCAGGCACCATGGAGAGAGACTCTTCCCACATTTCCCTGCTATCCCTCGGATCGAGGCCCATTCCTGTTAGTTCGTAGGGAGCCGATCGACCTGTGCCAAAATCGACACGCCCATCCGAAAGATGATCCAACATTGCTACACGTTCCGCGACCCGTACGGGATGGTGGTAAGGAAGGATGACTACACCAAGCCCAAGGCGAATGTTCTTTGTTCTTTGACTGAGGGCTCCATAAAAAACGTCGGGGCAAGGTGATGCGGAGAAACCTGTAAGGAAGTGGTGCTCGACGAACCACACGTAATCGAAACCAGCCTGGTCTGCGAGCACACACTGTTCCATTGTTTCTTTAATGACGAGGTGATCGTCGAGTGTGGGTCTCTGCATTTCATATTGCAATGCGAGTTTCATGTTCCTGATCCTTCCCTCTACCGGTCTGATGAATTGCCTTAAAAAGTTGCTGCTACTCCGTCACATCATAGCTGAAAAGTGACAGGTGTTGCGACAGTAAACTTTAGGCGATATTTAAGAGAACTGGCATGAATACTTTGGCGAAGCGGTTGATGTCTCTCGGAATAAGAAAAAAGGGAGTGATTCCTGCCTTCAGAATGGATGCGGACCACCACTGTTCTATTATTCAGCTTAATTTATCTATTCTTACTCGGATAAGACGTTGACATAGGGAAATTACGTTCTACCATAGACCATATTAGAGACCGTAAAGAGTTGGTCGGGATGCGCACGTTTCAAAAAAAGGGTGCCCCGACCAAGCCTGAGAAGGTCAAACCAGAAGGTTTGAGATCTGTATATTCGGTTATGGATATAGGAGGATTTTGATGATATTAAAAGGAAAGTATGGGATCTTGGTACTTGCGCTGGTTGCTATTTTTGCAATGGCCGTTAGTGCCTGCGGATCTTCAGAGGAAGCTGCGGCGCCATCTGCGCCTGCAGCCGCAGCCGCAGCCGCTCCAGCAGCGGCAGGGGGAGGTACTGCGGCCGCCGCGTCGGCTGGGTCTGCTCCGTCGGCGCCATCTGCGCCTGCAGCGCCTGCAGCAGCCGCTCCAGCGCTGGCCGCGGTGCAAGGCACCTCAGCAGCATCGGGGGGTTCAGGAAGCACCGCTTCTTCTGGGTCTCTCACAGTGGAGCCTGTTGAACAGGTTAGTGCGACCGTGACGGTTGTACTTGATAACGTGGGTAGCCCCCAGTTCCTCAACGGAAAGGGAACCTGGCCGGACGTTATGTTCCACGGGTTTTTTGGGTTCCAGGAACCTGCTTTAGGTTGGGAGCCGACTTTTGACGACCAGGGTAATGCGATCGTGAATACCGATCGGGCCTGTCACGCAGGATATGTGGCAACCGGTTGGGAAATGATTGTGCCTAAGAAGGGTGGCGGAGAGCTAACCATGGAAGGTAAAACTCTTGCCGAACTTGATCAGGCAGATCTGACAGATCCGGACGAACAAGGCACCATACGGGTCCATATACGAGAGGGGATCGATTTCTACAGGATCGTAGATGGAGACATGATAAATGTTGGTGAGCTGACGGGCGAAGACTTTGCCTGGTCCTTTAATGACGCTGGAGCTGACAACATTGAGTCCGCACACTCAAACTCTTCTCAAGCGTATGAATACTATAAAAAATGGACATCTCCTTCTAAGTACATTGCCGAAGCCCCCAACAGGGCCTTTATAGGTGATGGTCTTCAAGATGCTTCATCAATATGTCAGGACGCCGTTTGGATGCAGTCCAAGACGCTCTATGATGAGCTTGGAACCACGTTTGGGGTACCGCATGGATCTGGTCCCTTCGTTGTAGAAGAATGGATGGCCGCAGAGAGAATCGAGGCACAGTCTCGAGTGGATCACTGGAAGCAGAGTCCTGCTTTTGACAAGATCATTTTCTTGCAGGCAAATGAGGCCCAGCAGCGCTCGGCTATGCTCCAAACTGGAGCGGCTGATATAGCGGCTGCCTCAATTCAGGACGTTGGCAGACTTGATAAAGCCGGCTTTAGCTTCCACGAAGGATTGGACACGATCAACGGTAACTTCATGTATTTTGCCGGGAACAACTGGTCCTTTGCCTATCCGCCCGGCTCGAAACTTCCTGACAAGGATTTGTCAGGAACGCCGATGATAAGGCCGGGATTCATCCCGACGGACAAGTACCCTTGGATTGGAGACCCCCGCCTAGAATGCGTGGGGATCGACCGGGCAGCCTCTGGCATTCAAGACGAGCCAGGTGCAGGGTGTACGGTCGCTAACTTCGACTTTACCTTCGATGGGTTTGATGCTCAGTTTACGGATGACTCGGTTGGTTTCGACTTTAGAGATACCGACAGATTCTCTTATGACACCCCAAGAATGAACAGCGCTAAGGCTTTCAGGAAGGCGCTGGCCTACTCCATTGAACGCGATCTCATCGCGTCATCAGTTACAGGCGGGTATGGTGGTGCTGTTTATGGTGGCGCGCAGCCAGGTATGTCACTGCATCAGCTACATCCTGAATATAAAGACCGGTGGAGCTATGCCTTTGATCCAGACACGGCCCGGGCACACCTGGCTGAATCTGGAGTGGAGCCCGGATTCGAATTTGAATTCTTCTGCTCGCAGGGTAACGGAACCTCCTTGGAGGTCTGTGAGGCCGTTGTAGGGCAGTGGAAGGAACACCTTGGACTTGAGCCATGGATAGATAGCACCCAGTATTCATCCAGGCGTCCGACTATGTTAGGCAGGGAGCTCCACGTACCGTGGATGACTCGCTGGGGACCAACAAGCAAACAGGGTCGTCTCGGTGATGGTGGTGGCACAGCAGGTGGTGGTCTCTGGCCATTGCCGGCTGGTGGATGGAACCCAAGCCTTGAGGACAACTTGTACTGGTCGAACCGTGAGGAAACAAGAGTGCAGGCGAAAGGCTCTGCTGACAACCTTGCCTCCCGTGAGGTAATGTGGGACGACTACTTTGACAAGACTCTGACCATTGGTACCGTGGAAGTTCCGGTTCTCATCGGATATAACCCGGATACCATAAGAGGTTGGGACCTTCGTCCATATGATCTCCCCAACTCGTTCGAGACAATAGTTCCAAGACAATAGATTTAATTACCTGCACTGCGCAGGGTATTAGTATGTCGGCGTTTCCTTCGCGGAGCGGAGGGGCGCCGACATGTTGCGTTGTTTGATTAGAACGACAGGTCTCCGAGCGGTACCTGTCGAGGGATAGTTGATGACAAGATTTATAATTCGCCGGTTTGTCTTTTTGATATTGGCGATCTTTGCTGCGACGCTCATTGTGTTCGCTCTCTCCCGTCTACAGGGGGATCCCCGTAATGTAATGCTTAATGTTGGATATGTCTCGCCGGAGCAGTGGGAGGCCTGGGGAAAGGATTTTCATCTCGATAAGCCAGTAGTAGTTCAGTATTTGATTTGGATTGGCAAAGGGATTTTTCAGGGAGATTTTGGAACTTCCCTGAAAACTGGACTACCAGTACTGGAAATGGTTAAACATTTTGCACCTGCTAGCATACAACTTGGGCTGTCGGCGACTCTATTCGTTCTTATAACTGGAATTCCGATCGGGATTTTGTCAGCTGTAAAGCGAGGGACACTTCTTGATGCATTCGGAAGGACCTTTGCTGTCTTTGGGCAGGCATTACCTCCATTCTGGTTAGGAATAATGCTTATACTCGTTTTTTCGGTAAATTTGGACTGGTTGCCGTCGGGCACGCGTGGACATGATGCGGCCAATGCTTTTGAGAAAACCAAGCACTTTATAATGCCGGCCGTTACTTTGGGGTGGCTGGCCTCTGCGGGATTGATGCGACTGGTTAGATCTTCTATGTTGGACGTTCTTGACTCTGAATTTATTAAATTAGCTCGCGCCAAAGGTGTTGGAAATACTTCAGTCATCTGGAAACACGCGTTTAAAAATGCCCTTATTCCCCCACTAACTTTCTCCGCCTTGATTCTCGTCGGCTTTATAGGTGGAACAGTTGTAACCGAGACCGTTTTCGCCTGGCCAGGGCTTGGCATGATGACTTATACGTCTATTTTAAACAATGATTTCCCCCTCATGACTGGTGCAGTTCTTGTGTTTACCGTTGTTTACGTCTTTGCCGTTTTTGTAATAGATATTCTGTATGCCTTTATTGACCCAAGAATCCGGTATAACTAAGGATTTATTTTGACAACTCCTGCTGGCCAGCGAACACTGGAAGAATTGCAAGATGTGAATAGGGAATCCTTCCTGAATAGAACTATTTATGTACTTAGGCGATGGCCTCTAATTCCATTTATCATTCTTGGTACTTTGATTATCTGTGCGATTTTCGCTCCGTTGATTGCTCCTTATGAACCAGAAAAAGATCAATTGAGGGCTGTTTTGGCCAGCCCTGCCTGGGCGGAGCCCTGCGAGGAGGGTCAATTATCAAATAAGTTTGAAGCTTGTAATACAAATGGCGTTCCACTCGGAAGGGATGAAAAAGTTTACCACTTCCTTTTGGGTGCGGATCAGCTTGGCCGTGACCTTCTTAGCAGGATCATCTTCGGGGCCAGATTGTCTCTCAGTCTTGCGGCAGTAGCTATATGTGTTGGGACCGTTTTTGGCACCTTGGTGGGGCTAGTTGCCGGTTACTACGGTGGCATTATCGATGAAGTAATAATGCGTATTGTCGATGTGTTTAACGCTATTCCCTATCTACTGTTGGCAATAGCACTCGTCTTTGTGTTGGGACAGAGTTTTACAGTCGTAGCCTTTGTTTTGGCACTGGGAGCATGGGCCGGGATAGCCCGTTTGGTGCGAGGGCAGACATTGCAGGTCAGGAGCTTTGACTTCATCGCGTTGGCACGTGTTGCTGGTGCTTCGACACCAAGGCTTATGTTGAAGCACTTACTGCCTGCTGTTAGTAGCACTGTGATTGTCGCGACTACGTTGCAAGTGGGCAACACCATTTTGTCGGAGAGCATTCTATCGTTTTTGGGTGCAGGCGTTCCTCCACCAACTCCATCCTGGGGTGCTGATATTTCCAATGGAAGGGAGTATCTCGGCTCCGCTTGGTGGGTCGCTTTCTTCCCAGGAATGGCTATTTTCCTGACCGTGCTGTCCTTCAACTTTTGTGGGGACTGGCTTCGTGATCGTTGGGACCCGAGGCTGAGACAGATATAATTGTTTTGACCACAATTTTGTTGGTCGATTCTTAACGCTGCGGTTTTGTTTTGTGGAGAGAGTTGTTTAGTCACCATCGCATGAAAGAACCGCTTAGCAGAGGTGGTAAAATAGGTTGCTTAAATGGTTCATCGTAGGGGCAATAGCCGTTGCAATTATACTTGTTGGTTCCTACGGTAGAATTCCGTTTACAGAGATAAGCTTGGCAACTAGTGCGGAAACTCAGGCCACAGCTGTAGCAGAAAATACTCCTCGAAAACCCCGTTCCGAAGCCTTATTTCAGGTAAGGAAATTTTTGGAAGAAGAATGTTCTAATGGAGATATGTATTTGAAAAACGCTCACCGGTTTGAGGCGGTTTGGATGCGAATGCCGTGGACGAATGACCATCACTACAGGGAAGGTCACGAATGGACCGTTACGGATCAACTGTCTGGTGCTTTCTGGCGGTATTACGAGGATACGGGAGAGATTGTATCTGTAAAGGCAGACTGCTAGCGGGACGAACTAGATGTTGAACTGCGGATCCGAATAATTTGTTAACTTATCAAAGATTTGGATTCTCCATCGCTGTGAATCGACTACCAGTAATCTAGACTTCTTAGCGTCATAGGCTACGCCTGTGGGTAGCGCAAACCATTTCTCTGGCTCCAATGTTGCAACCCGGCGGCGAGCCTTGTACACATCGGGGTTACCTCTGACATATTGCTGCTGCCACTTTGAAAGTTCGAACGCGGCTCCGTAGACAGCGGTTATATGGATGCCATCCCTGTCAAATACTTGGACTCTGTCGTTTGCCCAGTCTGAAACATAAATGTCACCATCTGGGTCAATAGTGATGTCTGAGGGGTGGTTTAGTGTTTCAGCTTCGGTACCATCATTCCCGAATGTGTTTATATGGTTTCCATCAGGAGAGAATTTTTGAACCCGGTTATTGAGGTGGTCTGCTACCAGCAAATTTCCCGAATTGTCTAGTGACATCCCCCAGGGGGAGTTGAGTTGGCCTCGGCCAACTCCGTATGAACCAAACTCAGTGATAAAAGTGCCGTCTGAGGAGAATTTTTGAACTCTGTGGTTTAAAGTGTCGCTTACAAATATGTTGTTGTTTGAATCGCTGGTGATTCCAGAAGGGCGGTCAAATTCACCGTGTTTGTCTCCTGCTTTCCCGAACTCCGTTAGGAGATTCCCTTCTGAGTCAAAAACCCGGACGCAATTTTTCAATTCATCAGTTACATATAGTTTCCCACCATTAAAAACAGCGCAAGTCGGCCATGAATCGTCGAAGATACCCTCAGAGATATTGGCAAATGTAAATACTTCTTCCTCGTCATCGATTTCGGGCCCTATGGTGATTTTTGCTATCCCGGAAGCGTATGAGTCTCGAGTAACCACGTAAATCTCGTCGCCGTCGCCGAATTCTACGTATACGATGCCACGGAAAGCTCTTCCACCGACTACTCGAGAGTAATCTAGGGCTCTTCCCTTTACTGAAGTCGTTAACATTTTGCTATTTCTCTACCGGGTCAATGTATTTAAACGGCTATATAAACGTGGGCTTCTCAAACTGACCACCAACTATAGGTACAGGATCTAGTTTCATCCAATCTTCAACTAATGTGGTATAAACACCACGGAAATCCAGATTGGGTACGAGGTCTCCCTGGTCCAGATCTGACTCTTTCATCGATGGGTATCGTCCGTATTCTCCACCCTTAACTTGCTTTCCAATAGCTAGGCAGACCCCTCCGGCACCGTGATCTGTTCCTGCTCCGTTATCATAGACTCGACGACCAAACTCCGAGAATAAAAACATCGTTACGTTGTCCGCTGCGTTGTGCTCCTCGAGATCGTCAAAGAAGTCACGAATTGCGCCTGAGGCTGCTGTCCATAGCTTGTCATGCGTTGCAAGTTGGTCAGCGTGCGTGTCAAAACTGCCTAGGTCACAGTAAAAAACGCGTGTTCCAAGTTCTGCGAGATGAATTTGGGCGATACTTCTTAATTTTTTCGATATGGAGCTATCTCCGTATTCTACAGTTGAGGAGTACTTTTCTGGTGCGATATTTAATATGTCCGCCCCCTTCAGTGCGTCAAGACCTGTCTGTCCCAGGAAATCCATGACTGGTCCAGAACCTATCATTGGGGAGTATATTCGCTTGTACCGATCCAGAACGCGGTCCCTTTTCTCCTCGGGTGATATATCTGTTAAGAGACCGTAATTGTCAAGATTCTCTACTGTTGCGACTGGCACGCCGGGGGCAACCAACGCTCGAAAAAGAGAAGGTCCCATACTGACCGCTGTGACTACATTTTCCTTGTTTGGATCAATATGGTTTACAGCTCTACCGAGCCATCCTTCGGTGCCCAGGGTTTCCGGTTCGCATGTGTGCCATATATCCATCGAGCGAAAATGAGAACGAGGAGAATTCTCATATCCAACTCCGTGGATAATCGCCACGTTTCCCTCCCGATACATTTCTGCAAGTGGTGTCATTGATGGATGAAATCCGATTTCGTTATTAAGACGTAATACTTCATGCTCAGCGATATTCACGTTCGGACGATAGTCTCTGTACTGTGAATTGGAGTGAGGAACGACGGTATTCATATAGTCATTGCCACCGCTCAATTGCAGGACAACAATAACCGGGTCTTTGGTGGAGTCCGTCATATATATCTTCCTTGAATGAGTTACTTTACAAAACTCAACCTATAAGGCCTGTAAGTATATAAGGTTTAAGCGAATTGATATTCACGGGTTGCGACAAGCAGCTGGAGAAGTTCTATTAATCTTTCCTCCCCAGTGGTGTTCCAACTGAAGTCTCCCTCTTTCTCAGAGTGGTCAACCAGTTCTGATCGAGTTTGGTCGGAAACTTCCATGGGGCCCATGATATCTAAGCATGTGTCTACGATGTCTGCTGGGTTTGTCCCGGCAATTTTTATACGGTCGATAATCTGTCTCACTCCCGGACGTAGTGTGTCGGATATGAGTTCTGAGACGAAATTAGTTCTCTTCATCAGGGTTCCACTGTTTATCCATTCAATACCGTTATGCCAGCCTTCAACGCTAGGGGGATTTAAAAGGTCTTGACCCATGTAGGCAATCTGTCCTGTCCAGTCCAACGTTTCTGGAGAAGGTCTGTCTGTTCCTCCCACTAGTCTGAGGGTGCTAATTACCACCTCTGTTGGGTTCTTGACTCTGGAAAATCGCTGTTCTTTAAAGAATTCGCTTTTAAAAAGTTTCTTAAGTACGGTACCCATGTGGTAGTCGGAGGTGATCAAAGCGTCAGCAAGAAAGTTTACTGCTTCCGGATCATTTGGAGATATAACAGACCATGCTGGTACCTGAGGTTCGTCTGCGACAAAAAAGCTGTATAGGTGACGCGCGATGAACTGAGCAGTGGCTGGCTTTGAGAGAATGATGTCGATGACTTCCTCTCCATCGAAGTTTCCAGAGTGGCCCAAGAATTCCTTCTCAGTGTAATCGTGGTCTTCAGGGATGAATTTAAATTCCCAGTCCCACCTGCCCATGTGGAATCGAGGTAATTTATGTTCAAGTGTCCAGCCGGTGAATGCCCTGGAACATTCACGCACATCAGCCTCTGTATAGTTTCCGACTCCCATGGTGAATAATTCGAGAAGTTCCCTACCCCAGTTTTCGTTAACAGAGTCCGCGTGATTCTCATTATTATCAAGCCAGTAGATCATGGCGGGGCTTTTCGCCACCTCCATAAGAATTTCTTTATAGTTTCCTAGACCTTTTTGACGGAACATGTCGATCATGTCTTGGATTTCGTCGTAATGGTCGACTTTGGCCACTCCTGTAGCAAAGATATTGTGGTAGAAAAGACACATTTTTTCCTGCAATGGAGCTGGGGTACTGATCATGGTCCATACCCATTCCGCCTGTCCCAGTCCTCCCATCGTCCCAGGCTTCCACCACATAGGATAATACCTGAGAAACTGGTACCGATCGACGGGATCTTGAGAAGAGGGGGTGAGCAGTTCCTCTACAGTTTTTTCGTATCCGATTTGGGATCGCATTTCCAGTTCTTCACGAGAAGCACCGAAACCAGCTCTTCTCATAAGGTGGGCCATTAGATCTATTTTGGTGTCCGCTTTAGTTAGCACCATAGTCGAATCTCCGTCATTACTTATGACTATTTCGAGTTGTTAATAACATGGTTCTACAGGATAGCAGTACTGGCGAGAACCAGTACAGTGCATCTATTGGAAAGTTCTTTGTAAGATTGCTCTCTCAGTCGTTAAGTTTTTTGGGTGTTCCTGAGTTTGCGTCAATTTGGTCTTTGTCCCAGAGGTCAGCAAATGTAAAGGCTCTGGGGCAGTGCCCGTATGCTTCACCGATTGTGACGAGCATACCCTGTAGTACCTTCGCCTTTTCATCTGGGTTTTGCACTTCCAGCTCAATTTCGAGTCGCTTTAATTCTTGTTCAGACACAATTTCTACGGAACCATTCACACGTACGGTTTCATTTACCCCTGGAATAAAGAATATAAGACCGATATGGGGATTTTCAGAAGTGTTTTGGTAGGATTGGAAAAGTCGGTTTCCTGCAACATCCGGAATTAGAATTTGGCGAGTGTTGAGAACCTTTATAAAACCCGGTAACCCTCCCTTTGGTGAGGCGTCACAGCGACCCGTGGTGTCGGATGTAGCCATGACACAAAATGGCGATTGCTGGATAAACTCAATGTGTGTGGGTCTTAGTTCATCCATAATTTTGTCAACCGGCCTTCTCATCGGGAAGCCGAATTTGCGCGTGAAGGAGTTATCGAATTTTTCCTTGATGTCTTCATCAGTTCGTTGTGCCATCTAAAACTCCTTTTTTCTCGTTAACTAAGAAAATTTGCTACTCTTTCGCCTACCATCATTGTAGTCGTGTTGGTGTTCGCCCTCACACATTCTGGCATAACTGACGCATCAGCGATATAAAGGTTATCTACACCCAGAACTTTGCACCTGTTATCAACGACTGTCATAGGATTTGAATCTGAACCCATAGCACATGTACTTGTTAGATGGTTGCCCGTAGTTGTGTTAGCCCTCAGCCACGAATAGAGAGATCTGTCGGATGATAATATTTCATCCGTGGGTGACGTCCTTTGGCGAACTATTTCAGCAAGCTCTGTGTTATCCATGATTGAGGATGCAATCCGGACTCCGTCTGCCATTTTGTCGACGTCTGTATCTGTTTTGAGAAGATTAAGCGTAATATTTGGCATATCAGATGGATTCGAAGAACGTAGTCGGACGCTACCTTTACTTGTTGCCAGATAAAGGGAAATAGTTATCTGGATTCCTGTTATATTTTTTTCTATCTCCGTCGGCTGTAACGAGGGAATTAAATCTCGGTAGTCTCCATCTGTTGCATAGGAGCACATCCACATGAGCATGTCATCAGGCATATCTGAGTCGGTGGCTGTGAAACGAAGTCCCACCTGCAATCTAGGGGCGGTTGTGTCGAGTGACTCAACATCGGTTACAGTTGCGTTAACGAAGTTCTGAGGATGATCACGAAGGTTATCCCCTACTCCAGGAAGGTTAACCAGGGTTGTCAGGCCATGGTCTTGGAGATGATCGGCAGGACCTATGCCGGAGTGCATCAGTATTCGGGGATTTGCCAACGAACCTGCGGACAGAACAAAGATTTCACTATCTGCGGTGAATAATTCACCGTTGCTTTCCACTTGGACAGAGGAAATACGGGAACGGTCCAGTATGAAACGCTCTACCCTACAGTTTGCTTTTATCGTGAGGTTCAGTCGATGTCTTGCAGGAGCAAGGTAGCCTAGAGCCGTACTCATTCGGATTCCACGGGGATTGTTACAGGGGAAAGGACCTACACCGTTTGCATCGGGGAGATTAAGGTCTGCTGTGTAAGGATAGCCGAGAGAGCGGCATGCGGCCTCAAATCCTTTTTGAGGGGCAGTCCATTTACTTTCTGGAAATCTGTGAGCAACGATAGGCCCCTCCTTGCCGTGAAAATCTCCACCGAAGTTCGTGTCAGTTTCGAGTTTTCGAAAGTATGGTAAGACGCTTTCGTAGTCCCAACCCTGTATACCCATGCTCTCCCAGAGTTCGAAGTCATGGGTTAGACCCCTTAGAAAAATTTGCCCGTTAATTGAACTCGTCCCACCCGTAATTTTCCCCCGGGGCATCCGTAACATGCGGTCTTCTAGATTTTCTTCTGTTTCGGGTAAAGAAGTGGCTTCATAATTATCTGAGACTCTGGCCGTGTACCCCCAGTCGTGCCGATCTTCAACGGCCAGGTCTGTACCGGTCGAATATCCGTACTTAACATCGTCAGGAAGGTTGTCGAAGTCCGGGTAATCTGGCCCTCCCTCCAAAAGAAGAACTGATACTGTTGGGTCTTCTGATAGTCGGGAGGCCACTATTGCTCCTGCTGAACCTGCACCGACCACTATGTAATCGTATCTCATTGGTTTTGTCTGCTTGGGAGGTAGTCTGCGTTTCTATCGAAGGGAAATAAACTTCCTCGTCTCCGGCGATATTCGAAATATTCGAGGTCCGATGTTGTAACACCTGGGGTATTCACCAAGATTATCTCCTTGGCAATAGGCTGGTAGGCTGGTCTTGGAGACACCACTCCTTTGGCCACAACCATTCTGTATTTGGTGGGGTCTACTCCGGCTGAGTACATCTGCTCAAGACTTGTATTTCCACACCTCAGAGAGGTCAAGACAATGGTGTGCCTGTCAGTTGTGTCTACCACGGCTGTTAAGCCTCCATCATAAAATTGAAATCCGCCATGTGTGGGTCGGTGGTCTTCAAATTTTCCATTGAACAAGGTTCGTACTTTGCCTTCAATTGATATAGGGGATCCGTGCAGATGATCTGTTTTCCCCCCTACTTTGAGTGAGACATCAGATCCTACACCGGCTTCTATGCACTCCTGAACGGATGCAGGGTCGTACAAGGTCTGTAAATAGCCTTCTATACCTAATCTCTGGGCTTCTGCCAGAATGTGAGTAGAATCTGCACTACTGCCTGCACCAATATTGTCTCCTACATCCATTAGTACGATAGGGGCATCCCCAGGATTGTGTTGGGCATCTGCAAATAGAAGCGCCTGGTCGGGGTCTGGGATGTCATTGTTAAAATCCTCTCGTTTTGCCCAGGCCCTGGTAGCCATCCACTGGGCTCCTTCTCTTGCAGTCTTGTTAGCTTCATCTTTCCCTATTTCTTTAGAGTCCACAACTGTAAGAAACCCCATGCCCATTTCAGGTACATCCGCGTATGGATAGCCTTCAGCGACACTACCATGGATCACACCCGGTTTTTCAAGAACTGCCAGAAGGTTGGACATTATGGATCTCATCGGTTCATCCCCGGTATATTGTTTAACAATGTTTATCACCATAGGGGGTGTCTCCAGCCACATGACCGGTTCTATCTGCCCATTAATTGTTTTGACTATAAGATCTGCACACTCTTGTGAACGTTCCTTGGCATCTAAGTGGGGGTTCGTACGGTAAACGGTAAGTACGTCAGTGTTCTCAACCATTTTTTTGGAAATGTTTGCATGCATATCCACACTAAGCCCTACAGGAACATCTGGACCCACGAGTGAACGAACACGGTAAGCGATCTCTCCGTCACAGTCAGAATATTCCTCTGATACCGCTGCGCCATGTAACGACAAAAGTATTCCATCCCACGGTCCTTGATCTTCTAAATATTGAATCAGTTCGCCAACAATCTGATCGAATGCATCCTTGGTTATGGTGCCAATTGGACCTGTTATTGCAAAAATGAGAGGTACAACATCTACGTTGTCATAAGATGATGAGATGGCGAGGTATCCGGCATTGGTGGTTAGTGAATTCCCATACTCCTTCTCTATCTCTTCTCCCCTGAAGATTGAAAAAGTATTGTAATCTGCAGGTACGGAGGAAAAAGTGTTAGTTTCGTGGTAAAGCCCTGCTAGTGCTAGCCTTATTTTGGGTTTCAATGCAGCACCATCCTGATTAGAGTTGAGAGGCAGTTTATCAGCAAGCCTGTAAGTCTGCCGAAATAAATTCTGCTTATCCAGTATCCTTGTGTTTATGAAACACGAAAAAAGTAATGAAATGTATAGAAGAGCTCTTCAGTCTATGCCTGGTGGAGTAAGTTCTAACGTACGCTTGGCAGAGAGTCCCCACCCTCTTTATTATGAGTCGGCATCGGCCTCTCACATTACAGACGTAGACGGGAATCAGTATGTTGATTACGTTTTGGGTCAAGGCCCTATGATCTTTGGCCATTCCCCTTCCTTTCTGTTAGATGCCGTGTCGGAAGCGTCCAAAAAGGGTCAACTATTTGCAGGACAACATGTTTTAGAGGTTGAGGTGGCCGAACTAGCTTGTGAGTTAGTCCCTTGTGCAGAAATTGTCCGGTTCGCCAGTTCTGGAACGGAGGTGGTTCAGGCGGCAGTTCGCGTTGCCAGAGCGTTCACAAATAGAAACCTGATTGTTAGATTTGAAGGACACTATCACGGCTGGTCGGATAGTCTGTTTTTCGACACAGATCACTCGGGGAAGGTTAATCCGCAGCCCCTTTCACTAGGAATTTCGGAAAACGCCTTATCGGACGTTGCTGTACTCCCGTGGAATGATTTTGAAGCTGTCGAAGAGATGTTCAAAATCAATGGAGATAAGATAGCAGCAGTAATCACCGAGCCTGTTATGTGTAATACAAACTGCATTATGCCTCGTCCCAGATATTTGGAATACTTAAGGGATATAACGTCTGAAAATGGGTCTTTATTAATTTTTGATGAAGTAATCACTGGTTTCCGTATGGGTAAAGGTGGTGCTCAAGAGCATTTTGGGGTTCTTCCTGACTTGGCTACTTTCGCAAAGGCTATGGCGGGTGGCTATCCCCTTTCCATGCTTTGTGGTAGACGTGACGTCATGGATTTAATTGGGACTGGGGAAGTGATGCATGGGGGGACCGCTAATGCCAATGTGATGTCTATGGCTGCTGGGAAAGTGGCACTAGAGCGAATAAGGGATGGAGATACAATCGAAACCCTCACGATTCTTGGCCATAAGCTAATGATGGGGCTAAGAGACTTGAACACGAAATATGAAGTGGGTATGTCTGTTCAGGGGCCTGGACCGATGTTTGCCGTCAGCTTCACAGGTGGGAAAGGGATTACAGACGCCCGGACCCATTTCTCTTACTCAGATACGAGGCTTTACGAAAAATTTGTCGATGGAATGATGAAAGAGGGAGTACGTGTTGTTGGTAGAGGTATGTGGTTTATCTCTGAATCGCTAACAGAAGAGGACATAGAGTTGACACTGTCTGTCGCTGATCGAGTCCTTGGGGAGATCGTGGGGTGAGTCCTGGGCTCATAGGTTTATTTGGAGGAACCTTTGACCCTGCACATAGCGGACATTTTGCGGCGGCCGAGGCTGCACTGAAAGCTTATGATTTTTGCAGGTTAGTGTTTATACCTGCAGGAGACCCTTATTTGAAGTCTGATATGGCGGATTCGGTTGTCTCTTCGTCAGAGCATCGAGTTGAGATGGTGCGTCTTGCATTGGAGCATCATGGAAACCCAAGATTTGAATTGTCAGAGACGGAAACTCGACGTGAGGGACCGTCTTATACCTTGGATACCGCGCGACTATTTGCTGTCGAAAATCCCCAGAGCGAAATTGTTGTCATACTTGGGATGGACACAATTTTATCGATGCCCCGTTGGAAGGATCCGGATACCTTGCTTTCAGAGTTTAGGGTCGCGGCTATCACTCGACCGGGGTTTGACGAATCCAAATTGTCGGTTCTTTCTTTTGAAGGAGTGGCTAGTGTAATTGAGGTTGTTGTCGCTGATACTCCCGATATATCTTCCAGCGAAATAAGGAAAACTTTGGCAGTTTCAGAAGCTGAAATGCTCCCAGTAGGCATGCTATACCCACCGGTAAAGAAGTTTATTAGGGACCAAGATTTATATAAATGAAGCATACAAGTGAGTGAGATACAATTTTGAGAGTCCTGGATGTCTAATGAATTGGAGAAACTAACTTTGCAGGATTCTTTTGATCCTAAATCAAAGCTTCTTGAAGTAGCCAAAGAGCGAGGAGCCTTGCTGTTCGGAGAGTTTGAGTTGTCTGCCGGTGGAACAAGCTCCTATTATTTTGATGGAAGACTTCTCACTCTGGACCCTGAGGGTTCTTATCTCACAGCAAGGTGTTTTCTTCCTACACTGTTAAGTTGTGGGGCGGAGGCTATTGCGGGTCCAACGCTGGGAGCTGATCCAATAGTAGCTGCGATAGCAGCTATATCCCATGTTGAAGGCAGTCCAATACCAGCTCTTATTGTGAGGAAAGAGACTAAATCATATGGTGGAAGAAGATCAGTTGAGGGTCCTGTTCGAGAGGGTATGAAGGTAGCGGTTGTTGACGATACATGCACGTCGGGAGCAAGTTTGTTTCATGCCATTAAAGAAATTGAGAAAGAAGGCTGTGAAGTAGTCCAGGTTTTATCAATACTCGATAGGGGCGCTGGTGGAAGTGAAGAATGTCGCCGACGTGGCTATGAGTTTCTCAGTATTCTTGCCGCTGACGACGATGGTAATATTTCGGTTGTTTCTGATTAATACCCTAGTTTTCACAGTGTTACAACAAAAGGATACAGAACTTTTTGAATCTGCCTTTTAAGTCGATTACTAGGAGTTCATTTTTTCATTGGTGGACTTATGCCGCGGTGGCCTCCGCGACGTTCATCTCCGTTATGGAAATGTCGGCTACGGCTATTGTTGTCCCCACAATATCAGAGCATTTTGGTGCGGATATTCCTGCTGCACAATGGTTGACGGTTTCTTACATGCTAGTTGTAAGCGCTTTGATTATGCCTGCAGGTGCAATTGCAGCGACTTTAGGGACACGGAGGCTTTGGTTATGGGGAATTTTTCTATTTGCGTTGGCTTCCTTAATCACCGCTTTTGCCCCAACTTTTGCAATGGTAATAATGGGGAAAATCTTAATGGGAGTGGGGGCTTCGGCACTACAGGCTAATGGGATGGCGATGACAGCTGGGGCTTTTTCTGATTCTGACAGAGGGAAGGCTCTCGGATTGCATATGACCGCTGTGGGAATAGGAGCAGTTGGAGGGCCAGTTTTTGGGGGATTGATAGAGGGCTTGTGGGGCTGGAGAGCTATATTTCTTTTCATATCAATGTTTAGCTTGATTAGTTGGGTCTTTTCTGGTGTTGTCCTTCGTAAAGACCCTGACGGAGGGGAAAGAAATCTTACGCTTTTATCAAAATTCGACTGGCTAGGAACCGTTTTTTCCGCTGGTTTACTACTTTCCGTGATGTTGTCTGTTTCCTTCGCGCAGGATTTTGGCTGGACGTCACCATTGATAGTCGGTGGGTTTATTTTAGCGGTGATCTTATTTTTAGCCTTTCTGGTCTGGGAAGGGAGAGTTAAGACTCCCATGCTTCCCTTGGATATGTTCAAATCAATTGCATTTTCTGTTGGTTCAGCGGCCCGGTTTCTCTCATTTCTAGCTGGGAGTGGAGTTTTTTTTCTTATGCCGTTCTTCCTAGTGTCTGGACTGAGAATGGACACCGCTGTAGCTGCTTTGTACTTGCTTCCTAGTTCTGCCTGCATGGTGGTACTTGCCCCATTAAGCGGCTGGATCGCCGATAGAACCGGGACGACTATCCCCGCTGTGTGCGGGATGGTCTGTTCTACCATCTCTATGTATTTATTCTCGACGATCACAATAGACACAAATCCTGTGTTCGTCTCGGGGATGGCCGCCTTGTCTGGAATTGGAATGAGCGTGTTCATGGCTCCGAACACTAGTGCAATTATGGGAAGTGCCGGAAGATCAAGGTATGGGATTGTGTCGGCGTTTCTAAACCTTACTAGAAACGCCGCACATGTTGTGGGGATAGCATTGCCAACAGCTATAGTAGTGGTGGGAATGGGTTCGCTCGGATACGAACCTGATTTGTCGGATTCCAAAGCGCTGGAGGACATCGGTCTCAGGTCTGCATATGCTATTTCGATGGGCAAAGCATTTCAGGTCTCGACGGTTATTATGGCTGCGGCCGCCTTGCTCACCATCGGGTCCGGTGTCTTTTTGTCTAGAAAGCCAATTGTTCCGGAAGTTGTTGAGAAGAAATAACTCTGGCAGTTGTATTTGAGGAGATACTAACTAAAACAATGAGAATAGTTATTGTGCGACATGGTCAGTCTGTGGCTAACGCCCAAGGGAGATGGCAGGGTCAGTTAGATTACGAACTCTCTCAGGAGGGTGAAATTCAGGCAGAAAAACTTAAACAGAGATTTATCACGGAAAAATTTGCCCCAGATCTAATTTATGCGAGTCCACTTAAAAGGGCGCTTCGTACAGCGGAGATCACGTTTCCCGAAAAAAAGGTGTTCACAATCGATGATTTAAAGGAAGGGGGCGCCGGGGTCTTTGAAGGGAAAACCATGGATGAGCTTCGGGTTGAGTATCCTGAAGCAGTGGCAACTTTTGAAAGAACGAAAACTTTCAATACCGTTCCTGAGTCGGAGTCTCGTTATGAGCTTCGTAAGAGGGCAAAAACGGCAGTGGATTTTTTTATAAAAGGTCATAATCATGATGATGAAATGGCGGTATTTACTCACAGTGGAACGATGATGTTCATAATCGCAGTTATCATGGGAACCAGCCGTGTGTGGTCTTTGCGGATCCCTAATACTTCGGTATTTGATTTTAGGATTGACCCGAATGCCTGGGATACAGTTGATCCTATTGGAGGTATGAGGCAAGGTGCAAGGTCATTTGAGATTCGAAGATTTGCTGACTCAACCCACCTCTATATGCCACATGACCTTAGTTCATAAGTGGGGTTGTTCATTGAACCTGACTATGCGCCAGGCCGTGGGGTTAAACAATGTCCTTGATGTCTCGTACCAGCTATCGACATCGATAGAAAATTCGTACAACGCTGTATTCTTAGCCGCTAGTCCCCAGAGTCTCGGAGACTCCAGAAGAGCACATATTATTTGCTGAATTATTCCTGCATGAGCAAACATAACGACGGTGTCTTGGTTGGTATGATTTGCTATTGCTTGTTTTAGAACTCTTGCTCCTCTGTCTCTCCGGTTTTGTTCCTGTTCAGCGCCTTCTATATGAGCCCAGTCTCGAGATTCTCGGAAAAGGTCTGCTTCAGTAGGGTGTTGGCTTTCAATTTCCTCCCATGATAACCCTTCAAAGATACCGGCTCCTGTCTCACGCAGATCCTCATCTATGGTTGTATGGAGCCCCCAGTGTCCTCCGGCTAGTTCGCAAGTGTCTTGGGCCCTCTGTTGTGGACTGCAATATACGTGAGTTGGTGTGAACCTGCGTTCCTTGAACCACCTACCGAGTTTGATAGCTTGTTCACGTCCGCTGTCTGTTAAATTAGTAATGTCGAGATCCTTGGATCCCGACCATCGATTCGCAAGGTTAGCCTGGGTTTCGCCGTGTCGGACTAGAAGAAGGTTCATGTGGTTTTCATAAGAGTAGTTCTGATTCTTAAAACATCGTCTCGTAGGGTGTCGTCCAGTTCTATGCGGGAGGCAACTCGATCATAACCGTGTAAAACCGTGGAATGATCCCTACCGCCCAATATTTTCCCAATGGCAGATAGACTTAAATCTGTCTCCTGGCGAAGTAAATAGATTGCGACCTGCCGACCTTGCACGGTGGTTTTACGTCGTCCTTTTCCTTTGAGATGATCCTTTGGGATTCCAAAGTGGTTGGATACCGCTGTCAAAATGGCTTCATCATTAACCATTTTTGAATGTGAAGAGCCTCTGACGTCAGCCATCGCTATTTTCACAGTCTCCAATGAGATTTGAGTACCCTTAAATTGTGACAATGCCACAATTTTATTGAGACTACCTTCTAGTTCTCGAATGTTTGACTGAACTCGTTGTGCGAGATACTCCATAACCTCATCTGGAATTTCGCAATCGAAGGTTGAGGATTTTGAACGCAATATTGCTAATCTAGTCTCTAAGGTAGGTGTTTGTATATCTGTAACCAAACCACCGGCAAGGCGAGAGGTTATTCTGGGTTCAAGGACCGTTAGGTCAGTCACAGGCCTGTCACTGCTGATCACCAGTTGTTTTCCCGACATATGTAGAGCGTTAAACGTATGAAAAAACCCCTCCTGAGTTTGTTCCTTTCCGATTAAAAATTGAATGTCGTCAATGAGGAGGATGTCTGCAGAACGGTATTTTTCTCTGAATGACTCCGTAGTACCACTTCGAATGGCAAGGACGTATTGGTTAGTGAAATCCTCACAGGTTGTATAAACACAAATAAGACCCTTTCTCGTCCCTTCATGGGCAATTGCATGGAGAAGGTGCGTTTTCCCTAGGCCAACTCCAGAATATAGAACTAGTGGGTTAAAGTGCAGACCGGGAGATTCTGCAACTGCTTTGGCTCCAGAAAATGCAAGCTCGTTTGAATCTCCAACTACAAAGTGGTCAAAAGTATAGTTGGGGTTAAATTTCTGAGAGACTGTCGCAGATTTGTTATCTTCTCGTTCCGTGAGTTTGGTATCTGAGGAAGTTGGATCGACGTGTTTTGATATTTCTTCAGGTAATAAAACGGTATCTTTTTCACCCTCCACGGTTAGAGCGATGCTAACGCCATTGCCTGCAACATCCCTAAGGGCTGTATCAAGGACGACCATTAGACGTTCCTGGATATACTGCGCAGTGAACGCATCAGGAACTGAAATCAGTAGTTCGTCTCCCGCCCATGACAGAGCGTTAG
>CAJWWP010000002.1:0-82718 GCA_913048525.1 uncultured Chloroflexota bacterium | reverse complement strand
CCGGATAACGCGCCGCTCGGGCTTCATCTAGGCGGGAATTGGGAGTGAAATGAGGAGCTTCATGCAGAAGTTCTGGGTTTGAGTGTGCCTCTTTAGAAATAGTCCTCATAATGTCTATGAAGGTATTCAAAGTCTCGAAGGATTCTGTCTCAGTCGGTTCGACCATCAGCGCTTCTTCCACAATCAGAGGAAAGTACATGGTTGGTGGGTGCACTCCGTAATCTATCAGTCTTTTTGCTACATCAAGGGCTGAAACACCGCAATTATTTTTTAAGTTGCGAGCCGAAAAAACCACTTCATGCATACAAACCCTTTCATAAGGTAGATCAAAACTATCTTTCAACATTTCGAGAATATAATTAGCATTAATTACCGCATCATCGCTAATAGACCTAATGCCCTCTCCACCTAGAGATCTAATATAAGTAAAAGCCCTCACCAAAACACCAAAATTACCTTGGAACGCTCCCATCCGGCCTATTGATTTTTCGGGATCTGACTGTTTAAAGGTGACTTTACCGTCTACCTCCTCTCTAAAGACCAGCGGGCTTGGTAAATAATCAACCAATCGGGACCCCGCTATAACAGGGCCTGCTCCTGGGCCGCCCCCACCATGCGGGGTTGAGAATGTTTTATGAAGATTGGAATGAATCACATCAAATCCTAAATCCCCCATTTTTACTCGTCCCAAAAGAGCATTTAAGTTAGCACCATCACCATATACGATTCCTCCGGCATCTCTAACAATTCGGGTAACCTCCAGAATGTTCCTATCAAATAATCCAAGGGTACTTGGTAAGGTAATCATTAGCCCGGCCAGATTTTCTCCCACAGACTCCCGTAGGGCATCAAGGTCCGTGTTTCCTTCATTATCAGAAGGCAATGTCTTCACAGTGAATCCCGCCATCACAGCTGAGGCAGGGTTCGTCCCATGGGCGCTATCGGGGATCAAAACTACTTTTCTTTGATCCTCTCCGCGATCAAGATGATACGCTCTAGCCATCAACATACCCGCCAATTCTCCGTCTGCCCCTGCCATAGGTGTCAGGCAAGTTCCCGCCATCCCGGTAATCTCTGTTAAATACTCCTGTACCTCCCAAACCACCTGTAGTGCTCCTTGCACTGTGGAATCATTTTGGAGAGGATGAATATTGGAAAAGCCTGGCATAGAGGCAATAAGATCATTCAACTTAGGGTTGTACTTCATCGTACAAGACCCAAGAGGATAGAAATTATTGTCTATAGAAAAATTGTATTGGCTGATCTGGGTAAAATATCTAACTATTTCCCCCTCACTTACTTCTGGCAGTGGCAAGTCATCACGAATCAGATCGGTTGGGGGCAATTCACATTCCGGAACATCAAGATCAGGTAGTGTCGCTCCAACACGCCCCTCAACGCTCCGATCCATCAGAAGCTTTCGAGACTCTTGCTGTAACTGGGATAAGAGTGACGAAGTCATTAGGCTTCCCCAATTTTTCTGAGTGTTTCGGCCAGATTTTCTATATCTTCACGGGAATTCATCTCGGTGACACACAGTAGTAATCCGTTTTCTACGTAGTTGCTAACATCCAGACCGCCGATAATATCTTTCTCCAAAAGGAGTTGATTTATCTCTTCAGGGGGAATTGGACATCTAACTGTAAACTCCCTGAAAAATACACCATTACCAGATTCAACGATTGAAAAACCAGGAATGCTCTCAATCAGGGAGGCGGCATAATGAGCCTTGTGGTAACAAAGTTCAGCAACCTTCCTCATACCCTGTCTTCCCATACATGCCAGATATACCGTAGACATCAAGGAAATTAACGCAACGGAGGTACATATGTTGGACGTGGCATGTTCTCTGCGTATGTGTTGTTCCCTAGCTTGGAGGGTTAAAACGTATGCTTCCTTTTCATGTGTATCGAGAGTTTTGCCGACAATTCTTCCTGGCATTTGCCGAACAAATTCCTGCCTGCAGGCAAATATGCCTACATATGGACCACCATAGCTCATAGGAACGCCTATCCCCTGACCTTCGGCAACGACTATGTCTGCCCCATATTCCGATGGAGGGTTAAACATTCCTAGTGAAACAGGGTCAACCGAAACGACTAAGAGCGCTCCCGCATCATGCGCAATATTAGAAAGCATCTGCATATCTTCCAGATATCCAAAAAAATTAGGCTGCTGAACGATCAGGCATGCTGTATCTTCCCCTAGAGAAATATTGTGTGCCTTTACAAGCTCCAAGGCTATTCCAGGGGCCTGAACATATGTATCCAGAACATCTGTATACAGAGGAGATGTGGAATCGAGAATAGCCACTTTATTCTTGCGTGTTACTCTGCAAGCCATGAGGGCAGCCTCTGCCAATGAAGTTGATCCATCGTACATCCCCGCATTCGCCACATCCATGCCGGTCAGCTGACAAATCATAGACTGGAATTCGTAGGCCACTTGAAGAGTCCCCTGTGACACTTCCGGTTGGTAAGGAGTGTAAGCAGTCATGAACTCGCCCCTGCTGGCGATGCTAGACACCACTGCGGGGATATGATGCCAATAAGAGCCTGCCCCTAAAAAGGAAGTGTACTCACCAGCGGAAGCATTTCTTGAAGAAAGTTCAGAAGCATAGGCTCTAAGATCTAACTCAGACATAGCTTTCGGCAAATTCAAATCGGGATTACGAACTTTCTCAGGAATGTCTGCAAAAAGGTCTTCTACAGAGTCCATGCCAATAGCATCCAGCATCTTTTTTCGATGCTCTTCGGTATTGGGCGTAAAAGGAGAGGGCATCAGTTACTCTCTGATTCAAGAACAAAGTCTTCATATTCTGCCAAAGTCATCAGGTTCTCTATCTCAGTTGTATCGTTAACCTTTACCTTAATCATCCAACCTTTTTCATAAGGGCTCTCATTTACCAAGTCAGGAGCATCTGCAAGTATGCTGTTGACTTCTAATACTTCACCTCCGACTGGAGAAAACAGCTCAGAAAACGCTTTGACAGATTCTATCTCTCCCATTTTGCCGAACTGGTCCACAGAATCTCCAACTACAGGTAAATCGACAAAAACTACGTCTCCAAGGCTATCAGCCGCATGCTGAGATATCCCAACAAGGCCAACTCCATTTTCATCTACAAATATCCACTCGTGCTCGCTTGAATATTTAAGCTGGTCCGGGGTCATACGTTTTTCTCCCTAATTAAGATCACCATAGTTTTGAGAATAGACTTTCACGATCTCACTCTTTTGTAAAAAGGCAATTCCACTACTGTAGCTTGAGTCATCTTACCTCTAATATCTACACCAAGCTTGGTATCAGGCTTCGATAGGTCAACTGGGATATAGCCCATACATATATTTTGGTTCAATGTGGGAGACGGGCTTCCACTTGATATCTCCCCTATTTTTTCACCCTCATGAAAAATAAAGCAGCCGTGCCGCGCCACAGATCTTCCATCAATCACCAATCCAACAATTTTTCTCACAATTCCTTTTTCTCTTATCGAAGCAAGGGAGTCTCTGGCTACATATTCGGGCCGGTTATTATTTACAAAATAATCTAACCCTGCCTCATAAGGATTTATCGACCGATCCATATCGTTTCCATGCAATAGTAATCCCGCCTCTAAACGCAAAACATCGCGAGCGCCAAGCCCGCAAGGAGTAACGCCAGAATCTTCAAGGGTTTTCCAAATCAAAGATCCATAATCAGAAGAAGCTATAATCTCGAACCCATCTTCCCCCGTATACCCAGTCCGGGCAATAAAAACTTCTACTCCAAAAAACTCAGCATCAACAGCACTGAAGAGACGCAATTTTGTTAGATCAGTAGTAGTGTGCTTGGATAAAATACCCGCAGACAACGGACCTTGCACTGCTACCATCACTGTATTACTGGAAACATCGTTTATTTTAACTTCGATGTCATCGGATATATTGGCGGTCAGCCAATCAATAACAGCTTCACGATTAGATGCATTAGGGATTAACAAATACTGGTCAACCTGCCTGTAGACGATGCAGTCGTCTATTATGCCGCCCTGATCGTCACATATAACATTATATTTAGCCCTACCCACTTTGATACTAGACACATCAACGCTAAGTACCCGGTTTAATAAAAGTTGTGCACCTTCGCCGGAAAGTTCCAATCTCCCCATATGGGAAACGTCGAACATCCCAGATCCTTCACGTACTTTCCTTACTTCGCTGAGAATTCCCGAATATTGAACCGGCATTTCCCAGCCAGCAAAATCGATTAACCTTCCACCCGAATCCAGATGGCTTTCAAATAATGGCGTCCGCTTCAAAGATCCTTCAATACTCATAATGTCTTACACCCAAGATAAATCATCACACTGGTTCTGTTCCCCAAAAACCCCAACGATTAGCGTGAAGTCGCTGTAGAATCGTCATCAAATTCAGTGTCACTGAAGTCAGTCCAAAGCATATTACACCCGATAAGAACGGCGCCTCTTAAATCCACTTTCGTGAAATCAGCAAGAGTAAGGTCAGCTTCCTGAAAATCAGAAAAATTCAATGATGATCCCGTCAGTTTGGCCATCTGAAGGCTGGCATTAACAAACGAACAGCGTCTTAAGCTGGCCTTAGACAGATCTGCACCGTCTAATCTAGCCTCGTCGAGCGTGGAGCCATCTAGGACAGATTCTCTTAGTTTTATAGCGGCCATAGTAGCTCGTGTGAAAATTGATCCATTTATGGTGGCGCCACTGAGGTCTGATCCAGATAAATCAGCATCAGACATATTTATTCCCCTCATAAATGACACCGTAAAATCCGCATTCCGAGCCAATCCTCCAGACATATCGGCTCCTCTCATGTTTACTCCAACCAGAATCGAGCGATCCAAACGTACCCCTCCCGTCATAAATGCCCGGCTCATATTTGAACCTGTCAGATCGGTATCACAAAGATTAGCTGCAAACAGTCGAGCCTCCATTAAATATGCATCGCTAATGTCTGAGCCAGATAAATCAGATTCTCGAAGATTAGTTTCCCTCAGATTAGCCTCGCTAAGTTTTGAATCGGAGAGATCACAACCACTTAGATTGGCACCTCGAAGATTTATACCCCTAAGATCACATCCAGAGAAATCAACCCCGCTCATAACAGCCCTATTTAAATTAAGGCCTGTTAAATCCATCCCTGAGAGCTTTATCCCTTCTGAGAAGTACTGTAGAACTTGTTTTTCCGTAATCTCTGCCATTTCCCTCCAAAACCACCCTTGCACTCTTATTGTAGTCACTCAAACAGCTTCAAAAAGAATCTAACTTTAGGTCACTCTTCGCCATCAAATGCCAAGATCTTTTTCGGATTTATATCAACAAGAACAAATTCGATATTGCCCAAAATTTCCCTTAAATAAATAGGTGCTTGTTCTGAACCTAGGTAATGGTATGCCAAGCGGGAAACGATATCATCAATATCCATAGGCTCTTTTATACAAGCAGCCCCATTAACTTGGACCCAGGGCTGAGGAAACCTGTCTGCTGCAGAGACAAGAGAAACTCTTTGATCCATTCTTAAATTACGAGCTTTTACCGTAGTTTTAGATGTTGCGACCCATATGTGAGAGTTATCTTCATTCAGAAGATGCCACACTGGCGATGTGTGGGGCGACCCATCAGAGTTTATGGTTGTCAGAAAAGAGATAATTGGTTCTCCGAGTAACCGATTTGCCTGCGCTTTGCTCAAATATCCCATATCTACCTCTTTCCAAGTAATCACTGTTTTATACGTGATCTGGCGCCAGAACACATATTTTTTTCTTTACGACCAATATTCGCCCATTTATAAGATGTTGGCGTAGACTCCAATACCATATAACACCTTTTACCATTCATCGAACCAGAGGGAGAAACCTAAATGATTATCGTCAAGAGAACATATACGCCTTTACCTGGAGCATCTGGTCTTTCCGATCTATTGGAACAAGTAAACCAAGAAACAATCGCAACTGGAATGCCTGAAGTAAAAGTGTTCAGAAAATATCTCGGATATCACGGAGTCATGGTCACCATGCAGAAGTGGCCGACCGTGAAGGAATATAACGACTCGAGAAACCAGGTACGCCAGACTCCCAGCATACGGAAAATATTTGAAGGTATCTATCCCCTTTTATCCGAAACCCACAAAACAGAAATACTCGAGTCCATAACGTAAAAAACTCAGCACTTAAGAAATCAACTCAGATTTCTAAAATTACTTTTCCGGTTTCCCCTGAGATAAAGGTTTCATATGCTTCTTGTGCCCTGCTAAGATCATATTTATGGGTAATCAACTTATCAATTGGAGATTTTCTTTCGACAACAAATTTGGCTACTTCTGCGAGCCCAGCCTGACTGAAAGTCCATGAACCCAATATAGTAAGTTGTTTATGTATTATCTGAGGACTCACGTCAAAAGTTGTTGTATTTCCTTCCCCAACAAAGCATACCTTGCCCCAATATTTTGCACTGTCCACGGCCTGTATTCTTACTTCCGGTATGCCCGTCGCATCCAACGTAGAATCTGCTCCCTCTCCCCCTGTGATCTCCCTTATAGCTTCTTCAACGTTTACATTTGAAGAGTCAATAACTTCATCAGCCCCGAGCTCCTCCGCAAGTCTTAATCTGTAAGGTGAAATATCAACAGCAATCACTCTCGCACCCATCTGGGCGGCAAACATTGTCGCTGAAAGCCCTACAGGCCCCTGACCAAATATTGCAACAGTATCTAATCCCGTCGGTTGAATTCGCTTCACAGCGTGGAAAGCTGTGCCTGTACCACAGGAACATGCTGCTGCCGCTGCAAAATCTAGTTCGTCTGGCATCGGGATACATGTATACGACGGAACCAACATATATTCCTGATGACCACCATGAGCTGTGGAACCATAAACCTCATGATGAACCAAACACATCTGAGTGTACCCAATTAGACACATTGAGCACTGAAGGCATCCCGTGTAGTGGTGCATCATAATCCTGTCTCCCACAGTTACGTTAGTGACACCTTCTCCGAGTTCTGAAACTATTCCTACAGGCTCGTGACCAGGAACTTTTAAATCATCGAGAACTGCCTTTTCCAACTTGGAGGCTCGAAAATTTTTCAAGTCGCTCCCGCAAACCCCGGAGGCTTTCATCTGCAAAACCACTTCTCCCTTACCCGGACTGGGCACCTCAATATCTGCTGAATCAACAATTGAGTCCCCTGTGAAATATAACGCCTTCATATTCGATCCTTCTTCATAATTTGTGGCCATTAAAGGCACCCAGTGATATATCCTTAACTACTACATCTACGATTATCCATAATCACCCACGGACTTCAAATTTCGGAGAGGTGGCAGGCAATATAATAATCTGCCAAGAGTGCATCACAATATGAATTCCAAAGTTTTCCCTAAATCTTTTTTTGAAATCGATAATTCAAACCCTTCCGTTTTTCACCCTACTCCTCAATCGAAGGGACCTTGGGACCCCACTACCCTCCACGGGAGGGTCATTTCTGGTCTAGCAGCTTACGAAGTAGAAAGATTCCATATTCCAGAATCTGACAAAGACAATCTTCAACTAGCCCGGTTAACAGTAGACATGTTCAGACCTGCACCAATGTCTGCTTTGACTGTAAGAAATGAGGTAGTTAGATCTGGGAGACGTATCAAGGTCGTAGAAGTGAAAATTGAGGCTAATGTGCCAAATAGAGGCCAAGTAGAGATAGCCCGTTCAAGTGCGGTTATTCTCCGAAGATCAAAAAATCCGCCCGGGAATATTTGGACTCCTCCTGAATGGGAAATTAACCCGCCAAGCGAAGATTTGCCATATCCTTCAGAAAATGATCCCCAGTCAAACTCCATATGGCATTCTGTTTCACCAGAGGTAAGCACCAAAGAAAATTTTCTGCCACTCAAACGGCTCTGGATACGTGAAACTCATAATTTAGTCTCTGGCGTTATGCCAAGCCAATTAGTCAAAGTGGCTCAAGTAGCAGATTTTGCTAATCCGGGTGCGAATTCAGGAACAAATGGTCTAAATTACATTAACGCAGATGTCTGTTTATATCTTCACCGTGACCCAGTAGGCATGTGGATTGGAACAGATTCTTTTTACCACGGCGCTGACTCAGGCGTTTCCGTAGGAACAATTACACTCTATGATAAAGAGGGCAGATTTGGGACATCGAACGTATGTGCTTTAGGTCAAGAACGTTAACAAGAACAAAGATAGGTATTTCTATACTTAGTCCCCTCTATAAATAGGATCGCGTTTTTCTAAGAAAGCTTCAACAGCCTCCTTCTGATCATAAGTATCGTAAAGGGGTGAGCCGTAATGATCTTCATCGGAGACAGTATCGACCCAATCCCGATATCCAGATCTGAGCAGTTGTTTTGTATTTCTTACAGCTAACGGAGGATTGGAAGAAATATCCTCAGCAAATTTAAGAGCCTCTGACATCAAAAATTGTGGTTTAACAATGTGATTAACCAACCCGTGCGACTTTGCCCATTCGGCGTCATAAATTCTTCCTGTGAGACACATTTCGGCTGCGACAGAATGTCCAGCTATTTCTGACAGGGTGGAAGACACCGCTGTATCGGGTACAAGCCCTCGGCGAACAAAAATGGCCGAAAACTTCGCTTCTTCTGAAGCGATCCTAATGTCGCATGCCAAAGCAATAGAAAACCCAGCTCCTACAGCAGCCCCATTAACAGCCGCTATTACAGGTTGTGGAATACGACGAATACTGGATGCAAGCTCCTGTATTCTGTTTCCACTTTGTCCAGAGGAGTCCCCTGGTAGTTTTCGATTCTCTGATCCCTGAGAAGCCATACGGGAAAGATCTGCTCCGGAGCAGAATCCTCTCCCTTCTCCTGTAATAACAACTACTCTTATCTCCGGAAACATTTCGGGTAACTTTTCCAGAAGGGAATGAAACTCGAGGGTGATTTCACGGTTGAGTGCATTCATAACTTCTCCACGCCTAAAAGTTATGACCCCTGTGTAATTAATCTTCTTGAAAGATAATTTCTCGTATTTCTGCATTCTCTTTACCTGCATTTAAATTAGAGGAAATTTGATAAGACTCAATCGACACTGTCAACACAAGTCTTGAAAAACCCGGTCCATAGCCCTTTTGAGATAAGAAATAGCCAAGTCTATCTTATAGGCATTATTTTCTGACATGGGTTTGGCATCTCTTAGTGAACTATCAACCTTGGATAGCAATTGGTCCGAATGTTTCGCGTCCTCTATATTCATACCAAGCATGTATTCTTCAATCTCCGGAAGACGCCAAGGAATTGGTGCGATCCCACCCACAGCAACTCCGACACGATAAATTTCCCTTCCGGTTAATGAAATTGATACTGCTGCACTAGCTAGAGCGAAGTCCATTGATTGTCTTTCTTTGAACTTTAAGAAAGTGCTAGAGGACGATTCTTCTTCACAGTTTATTTCAATATAGGAAACAAATTCCCCTTCTCCCAAAATATTTTCTCTGTGAATATCAATTTCTGGACCAGCAAAAAAATCATCTATTTCTATAGTTTTGCTTCCAGCAGGACCAAATATTTTTACTTTGGCGTCCAAAGCTGTAAGAGCTACAGCGATATCTGAAGGATGGACAATCCAGCATCTTTCACCTCCAATGACGGAGTGATATTTATCCAGTCCACCCACTGCAAAGCACTTGTATCCTCCCTTTTTCAAACAATCGAATAGGGGATTCCGGTAATACCAGCACCTAGGTCTTTGGCACAGATTCCCACCCAGAGTCCCGATAGACCTAATTTGGGGGGTGGCTACCGACGCTGCGGCCTTTACTAATGCTGGAAAACTTGAGGTCAGGTACTCATTAGAAACAATTTCCGCCAGCGTCACCATGGAACCCAAAATACATATATTCCCATTATTTTGAATATCTTTTAACCCATTCACATTGGCCAGACTTACCAGTGACTCGGAATGTACCACTCCCTGCTTCATCTCACCCAAAAGATCGGTGCCTCCTGAAACAATATGAGACCGAGGAGTAGAAGTTAGCAAAAAAGATGCCTTCTCTCGTGTTTTGGGGCTGTGATACTCAAAGGAGTCCATAAGAAATTAGGCCTTATGGCTTTTGATAGCAGCAAGCAATTTGTGGGGAGTTATGGGTAGATCTGTAATTCTTATTCCAACGGCGTCATAAATGGCGTTTGCAATCGTAGGTGCAGGACCAATACAGGGTGGTTCACCTAGGGATTTAGCACCAAAAGGACCGATAGGGTCAATTATGTCTGCAAAAATGACGTCAATATCCGGAAAATCCAAAATAGTTGGGCTTTTGTGATCCAGAAAATTGCTGTTGACAACTATTCCAGTGCCAGGGTCAGTTTCCATATCTTCCAAAAAGGTAAATCCCATCATTTGAGACACACCACCTCTGACTTGGTTTTCAGCCATCTTGGGATTGATAACCGTACCTGCATCATGTGCCGCAACATAGCGGGAGATATTCACTTTTCCCGTTTCAACATCTACCTCCACTTCCACAAAATGAGCACCGAAAGAGTTAATCACATAATCCGGACTACCCGGAACTATCGTAGCCTCAGCACTGATGGGTCCACTATGCTCAACAAGATCAGATATAGACAGCAAGGCTCCCGAATCGGACGTCACCTCGGAGCCCTGTAAACTTAAGACATGTTGAGGCTCCCCCAGAAATAGAGAGGCCTGATATAGGATTTTGTCTCGAAGCATTTCTGCAGCATTTTTCACCGCCAGACCAGATGAGAAAGTAACGGAAGATCCCGCTGTAATACTAGCCTCTGGAGTTATATCCGTATCTCCCATCACTAAATCAATGGCATCATATGGAATGGAAAGGACCTGAGAAGCGATTTGGCTAAGAACCGTGGCGCTACCCTCTCCGACATCCATAACCCCTGTAGAAAGTGAATACGATGAATCCTTTGTTAGGGCAATTGAGGCATGTGATTTTCCCCCAGGGCCACCTCTGTAAATAAACATTGACATTCCTCTACCCCGTTTGATCGATCTGCTAGCCGATTTATCAATCCTCTCTACAGGTTGGCCCCAACCTATCCTATCTGCCCCAAGCTCCAAACATTCAGAGAGACCATTACTGGAAAAAGGAATGCCCCCTTCTGATGGCTGAGTGTCAACTATTTGGTTGACCGGGGTAATTCTCTCACCTGGTTGACCTTCTATAGTCACGTGATTTTTTCTTCTAAATTCAAGTGAATCTATCCCCAAGGACTCTGCGGCCAAATCAGCTACACACTCTAGAGCGTAATGACCTTGCGGTGCCCCCAAGGCACGGTAAGAACCTGCTGTGGGAGTGTTAGTGTAAACAAGATATCCTTCATACCTAACATTTGGGCAACGATAAAGGTATAAAGCACCTTGTCCAGCACGCCTAACCACCCCTGGTCCAGATGACAAATAAGCCCCTGTATCCATCACGGTTTTCGCATGAATAGCAGTGATTTCTCCATCTTTTTTTAATCCCATACGGAGTGTGGTCTGTGTCGAATGGCGACGACGCCCAGCGACAAATTCCTCCTCACGGGAAAGCTCCAACCGCACGGGCGCCTGAGTCCTCATTGAAAGTATGGAAGCCAATGCAGCTGTCCGGGTCTCATCCTTCCCACCATACCCGGCGCCCATATGGGGGCCAATAACTCGCACAGATTCAGCTGGAAGTCCTAGTGCCTGAGATAAAGCGGTTTTATCGGCATGTATTCCTCTGCTTGATTTCCATACAGTTAATTTGGAACCATCCCATTTGGCCAATGCCGTTCTGGGTTCCAGCGGCGCAGGACTATGAGCTGGGGTCGTGAACGATTCCTCCACTATGAGATCTGCTTCGGCAAAACCTTCCTTAATGTTGCCTCGCTGTTCGACTAGAGGCTCGTTGTTTATGAGATTTCCATCTTCGTGAATCGGCTCAGCACTATCAGATAAAGCTTCATCGGTTGTACTGGAAAAAGACAAAACATCATATGAAACCTTGATTAGTTTCAAAGCGAGCTCTGCTGTAAAAGGGTTATCAGCTGCAACAACAGCCACTTCATCCCCCACAAACCGTACCTTCTGATCAAGAATAGATACGTCCGGTGCTACACGACCATCAGGTATATCAAAGGGCGTTACGATAGCCTTCACTCCTGGCAACATACATGCTTCAAGCGTATCTACCAACAAAATCCTTGCGTGGGGGTGAGGGCTCCTCAAAACCTTGGCATATAACATGTTATCGAAGCTGATGTCAGCAGCGTATTCAGCTCTTCCGGTTACTTTATCTCTTAGATCTCGCCGTGGAGGAGAGGTACCCACCCATCCTAAGTTTTCAGACATGGGATTTCCCATCAATCGCAGCATGTACTGAGTCCAGAATAGCTCCGTAAGCATTGCAGCGGCACAGATTACCCCCCAATGCATCTGATATTTGATCTCTAGTGATTGGTGTATCTATTTCCATTAAAGGAATAGCACTCATTATGAAACCTGGAGTACAAAAGCCACATTGGGCCCCATCATTTTCAAGAAAAGCAACTTGCAAAGGATGGAGATTCCCGTTGCTAGATAGGCTTTCTATCGTCGTTACCCTGCACTCGGAAATGGAAACCACCAAAACTTGACAGGCATTTATTGGCAACCCGTCAAGTAAAACCGTACAGGCCCCACACTCACCCATATCGCAGCCTCGCTTGGTGCCGGTAAGACCAAATTCTTCTCGAAGCAAATATAGGAGCGTCCACCGGGTATCTGCTTCAACACAACGGTCTCTTCCGTTGAGATTAAAGGTTATTTTAATAGCAGCCACTGGGACTTCTATATATCAGTCAAGAGCATGTATAAGTAACCACATAGGCTCTTTTCCAACTTCATAGCGAGATATCAATTCAAGTGAGCCATCAGCCTCTATAGTAAAAGCCGAAACATGGCCTGACTCCAATCCAGCCGAATAGAGAAATTTTCCCGTCTTATCTATGTCTAAAACCCTTGGTACAGCTTCTGTGGGAAACCTACCAACTTGCCTCATTTTTCCGGTCTCGGCATCAACCGAAAATGCCGCCACCGAATTATGCCCACGGTTCGGTGCATAAAGAAAACTCCCGTCAGGTGTGAGACGTATCTGGGCACAAGTATTTACACCACCGTAATGCATGGGAAGGGTAGATTCTGTTTGAATTTCCCTTAAAGAAGCTGATTCGATATCAATTCCATAAGAAGTCACACTACAATCTTGTTCGTTGGAAAAAAAAGCAAATTTCCCGTTCGGATGTATTGCATAGTGACGAGGGCCTCTGTTGTCCGGCTGTGCGCACTCAAAAGTCTCTGACTGAGTCAACTCTCCTGTCTCCTCCGAAAATCTAAATAAGCGAATAGCATTCAGCCCATTTTCGCCTGCTATGTGAGGAATCATAGCTAAGCTATTGCTTGCATCTGTATATACGCAGTGAGCCCCGGTGCCTGTCGGAATCCAATCACTTCTCCCTTGAAACGATCCTTCCCCAACTTCATGAACACTTACTGCTCCCGCGAGATAATAAGCAGCAAGTAGATACTGGTGAGTCCTATCCAGGGAAATATAGCAAGGATCACCTTGAAGAACTGGGCCATCAGAGAGATGTTTTAGAGAGCCGTCAGCAGGGTTAAATCTATAGGACGAAACCCGGGGAATATCTCGTCTTCCAACATAGAGAATCGATTTCTCCGGGTCTAGGGCTAGAGGCGCTGGCCTCCCCTCAATTTCAGCATCAGAAAGAAATGCCAACTCTCCTGTGGAACCATCAATCTCCCAGCAGGACACCTTGTCACTTGCCGCTAAAGTCATAAACATAATTTGACGCAAGCCACGCTCCTGGAGACACCCGAAAATAAGTTTTACTGAGGTTCACGGATCTTTACTTCCTCCACTAATCTTAACAGGGGATGGTTCCGTGCAGTATTTGTAGCGTCACAAGTGACAATAAATAGCCAAACCCTTGAATGAAAGTTAAGAAAAGGTTCAGGTAAAGGAGAAACCTTTCCAGTTCCCTAATCGACCTTTCCCCCTTAAAATTATATTGCCCATAAGGACAACGTAATCAAACATGCGATAAGGCCGGCCTATCAACGCCAAAAATGACAAATCAATGTAGGAGCGATTAGTGACAATATCGGCAGCGAGACATTCGCTAGCAAACCGTTGGTCAAGGCCTAACGGATATCGACCGGTGCTACTAATAGCATTCCCACTCATACTCAGCACCGGATCTTGGTCAATCCAACAATTTGTAGACCGTATGTTCCTATCCTGGTACTCCTCAGATGCCTTGGCAGCCGCAATGCCAACTGGAATATTAAGTTTCACAATCGTCAGTTTTTTTATTGGCACCGCCGGTTATGCGAGCACATTCGTTGCACAATACACCGGAGCAGGAAGGCATAACAGAGTAGGCCCCGCAATGTGGCAGGGTATCTATTTCTCACTTATAGGCGGAATCGTAACTTTCATTGCAATGTTCTTCGCAGAACCGATCTTCCAATTTATAGGGCACGAAGAATCAGTGAGGGAACTCGAAACTAAGTATTGGCGTTATCTTACAATCGGAGGGTTTTTCCCAATATGCATGGCCTCCGTTTCTTCTTTTTTTAACGGACGAGGGAAAACATACCCGGTGATGTGGGCAAGCTTGCTCGCGACTTGCCTGAATGTGATACTAAATTATCTATTGATATTTGGACATTTTGGTTTGCCTGAAATGGGCATCTCGGGAGCTGGATTATCAACAGTAATCTCGCAAGTGTTTAATCTATCTCTGCTGTTAATGATGACCTTCATGGGAGATAACAATGCCAAGTACAAAACTATCTCTGGCTGGAAGTTTGAAAAGGATCTGTTTCTTCGATTGATTAGATACGGACTTCCAAACGGAATCCACTTTTTCTTAGACATAGCAGCGTTCTCTGCTTTCATCCTCATAGTTGGAAGATTAGGTTCTGCCCAACTAGCTGCAACCAACATCGCCTTGAATGTCAGTATGTTGGCTTTCATGCCAATGATAGGAATGGGAATAACCGTTTCTATCCTAGTAGGTCAATCACTCGGGGCAGATAATGAAGATATGGCTGATAGAGCAACTACTTCGGCTGTCCAAATGGCGTTCATTTACATGGGTAGCATTGCAGCCATGTATCTACTATTACCTTCCATGTTCATATATCCATTCGCTGCCAATGCAGATCCGACGGAATTTGAGGAGATCAGAGGTTATGCAATGACAGCCATGAAATTCGTAGCAGCATGGTCACTAGTAGACTCATTGGGAATAGTCTATTCATCGGCCTTGAAGGGTGCTGGAGACACCAGATTCACAATGTATACAATCATCATCCTGTCCCTAATTTTGCTCATCCTACCAACCTTTATTGCGTTAGAGGTGATGGGATGGGGACTCGAGGCAGCATGGACCATTGGACTCGTGTACATCATTGGACTCGCTGTCGTATTCACTCTCAGGTACAGAGAGGGTAAATGGAAAACCATGCGGGTAATCGAACAATCAACCTCTGAAGGCTCAGGTCAAGATTAAGGAACATGAATTCCAGATGTGATCCCGAATAGTAAAATCATCGGATTCGTTAACAGAAACGCCTCAGCCTGTAATCATAAATTTATGAGGAGTTAAGCAACAATGAAAAATCAACCCAATGTAATTCTGATTATGTCGGATGACCTGGGATACGAAGTGATAGGTGCCAACGGAGGCACTTCATATGAAACACCCAGACTAGACCAAATGGCTGAAGACGGCATGAGGTTTGAGAACGCCCACGTAATGCCACTCTGCACTCCGACCCGGATTTCGCTCATGACAGGAAAATACAACTTTCGTAACTACATTGGGTTCGGTCTAATTTCACCAGACGAGATTACTTTTGGACACCTGATGTCCGACGCTGGATACAACACATGTATAGCCGGCAAATGGCAACTTTACTCCTATAACCCTCCCAACGAAGTCCCGGAGATGAGAAATAAAGGACAAAAGATAGAGAACGCTGGATTCAATGAGTTCTGCGTATGGCATCCACATCAGACTGAAGAAAAGGGGTCAAGATATAAAAATCCGATTATCTATGAAAACGGGCAATTCAGAGAAGATACAGCGGGCCAGTATGGAGAAGATATATTCTGCGATTACATAATAGACTTCATCGGCAGAACCAAGGACGAAGACGATCCATTTTTCGTCTATTGGCCTATGGCAGCTACCCATAAACCCCACGAACCCACTCCCGACAGCCCAGAATGGAATGATTTCGACCCACCATCAAATCACTCTTTAGGCGGAAGAACATGGGCTGAACTCGAAGATGGATCATGGGAAGACGACCCAAAATTTTATAAAGACATGGTTGAATATCACGACAAAGTCATAGGGAAACTTATCGACTATCTTGCCCAACAGAATCTATCAGAAGACACTCTCATAATTTACCTAGGCGACAATGGTAGCCCGCACGATGTTTGTTCAATGGTTCACAGCCACAATGAGATTTGTGGAGGCAAAGGAAAAACAAACGACCGAGGTACCCATGTACCTCTCATATGTAGTATGCCAGGAACAATTCCATCAGGTACGGTACAAGTCGATATGGTGGAAGCTACCGATTTCCTACCCACTATCTTCGAAGTAGCGGGTCTTCAATTCCCAAAAGGTTACTTAATTGATGGAAGATCTTTTCTCCCGCAGTTAAGAGGTGAACTTGGGAATCCGAGGGAATGGATGTTTTTCCACTTTGAGCCCATGAACGATAGAAACGACATCGGACAGATCAGATTTGTCAGGGATAACGAGTGGAAGCTATATGAAACAGGCCAACTTTATGATCTACGTAATGATCTGGAAGAAGACCTTCCAATATTCGAGTCAGAAGACAGCCCAGAACAGTCCACGGCAAGATCTAAATTGAAACCAGTATTTGCCCAGATGCATTAGTATCATCCAGAACATACCTTTTTAATCTGGCTTCAAATCAATGGAAGCGGAATTTATGCAATAGCGGAGTCCGGTTGGATTGGGTCCGTCAGGGAAAACATGTCCCAAGTGAGCCCCACAAGACTGACATATAACCTCTGTACGTACCATGCCGAGGGAACTGTCTGTTTCTTCCTCGATCTGTTCTTCAACAATGGGGGCGTAAAAACTTGGCCATCCACACATTGAATCAAATTTCGAGTCCGAAGAGAATAATTCAGCACCACAGCAAACACACAAATATTTACCATCGTCAAAGGTATTCCAATATTTACCGGTAAAGGCACGTTCCGTTGCCTTATTACGAGTAACTTCGTACTGCATTGGAGTTAGCTTGTCCCGATACTGCTCATCTTTTTTTGGATCAATATTTTCTTCTTGAGCCATTAACATATCTCCGGAGAATATTGTTTTGCTGTCTGTAACCCAAGTATAACGTGAATTTCAAGTTCCTCCACCTGAAAGCTCATTTAAACTCAGGTGTAATATATGGAACTGCCCCTCAAAGATTACCACCAGTGAAAGGTTCATTTAAAATATGGCAATCAAATTTGGTGTGTTCGACCATATCGAACCTGTAGATGAAATGCCTCTACATGAGGTATACAACCTGCGAATGCAGCAAATTGAAAAGTTCGACAACAAAGGTTTTTACGCTTATCACCTGGCTGAACACCACACTCCGGCAGTACATAGTCTCGCTCCCTCCCAAAATGTTTTCCTAGCAGCTGCATCGCAAAGAACTTCGCAACTCAAATTAGCTCCTTGTGTTTATGTTCTCCCGTTACATCACCCTTTACGCCTAATAGAAGAGATAAGCATGCTAGATCACTTGAGCAAAGGGAGACTCGAGATCGGCATCGGAAGAGGCGGAGTGATGGAAGCATTCTTCTGGGGACAGGAAGCGGATTCAGAGACAAACTATCTCCGTTACAAGGAGACTTTAGACATCGTAAAACAGGGATTAGATACGAACTCACTTTCCTATGAAGGTCAATTCCATCGGTTTGACGAACTCCCAATGCGCCTCGGACCAGTACAAAGGCCCTACCCACCAATGTGGTATATGCGCAATGCTGAGACTGCGGCATTAGAAGGTATGAATACCGTGGTCGTAGGTACTTTGGACAGCTTACGTACAGAGACAATACGGTTCAAACGAGTATGGGAAGCTACTCATGGGAAGAACACGCCGACTGTTCAAGGAACCGAACCAAAAATCGGCCTGGTGGTCCATATGGTTGTGGCCGAGACTGATGAAGAAGCAATCCAAATAGCGAAGCCTGCCTGGGAAAAGTATAGATGGAACCTTGCCGCGCCTAGACGAATTGAGGCAGAACGCAGAGGGTTAACACAGTTTCAGTCGAGTACAGACGGTTCATTCGGGTTCGTCGGAGACAGACCGGTAGATTTGCCCGATAGAGAAACACGAAGGGATATTGAGGCAGAAATAGAACGATTTGATAAACAATCCACAAGAGAAGACCCTACTAGGCTAGGTGGTGTGGCTCTGGCAGGTTCACCAGAATCAGTAATGAGATACATGGATGAATATGTATCTACAGGTGCCAACTATTTTATGTGCTCTTTTCAATGGGGAGATTTAGATCACGACACGGCTATGAAATCAATTAGTTTATTTTCCAATGAGGTAATGCCCTACTACTCAAAACAAGCAGAAAACGTGTGAATCCTAAACTGCCATTTGGTGAAACCCCTGAGCAGTTCATCCCAGTGAAGGAACAAGGTCGCAGGTTGCGAAGTCTTTAAACTAGGGGATCTGAATAGAGGGTAGATACGGAGATTCATGAGTTACTGAGATAGTCGAATCAACTACCTAAAAACACCACTCACTCCACTTGTAGCAATAAGTGTAAAATCTACAAAACTACTCAAACCAACAAATAGTGTTTAGGATTTCGAGAACAGAAATGTCTTTAGAAGTAATTGGAATGATAGGGGCCAAGCGAGAGGGAACGGGAAAGAAGGGTGCTGAAGTTCACGTCATAGGGGGTGGCATTGACGGGAACTACATCGCAGAATTTTCTCAAGCACACGAAAAAAGTGGTTTTGACAAGGTGCTGGTCGGGTATACCTCATCTTCTGCTGATGGTTTCATTGTCGCGATGCATGCGGCCGCACACACAAAAACTTTGGGGTACTTAATCGCACACAGACCTGGATTCGTGAGTCCGACCATCCTTGCAAGAAAGGCCGCAACCTTCGATCAGTTAACTCAAGGACGTATCGCATTGCACATTATTAGCGGTGGTGGGGAAACAGAACAACGGAGAGACGGAGACTACGAGGATCATGATAGCAGATACCGGCGTTCGGGCGAATTCATCAAAATACTCAAGGATTTATGGACCCAGCCAAGCCCTGTGACACATAGCGGTCATTTCTACAGATTTGAAAACGCGAAAAGTGACTTCCAATGTTTTCAAACTCCTCACATACCAATCTACTTCGGCGGAGCCTCGGAGGCCGCCCTAAATGTGGGAGCAGAGTCATGCGATGTATATGCCCTATGGGGAGAACCCCGCAAAGAGGTAAAGAAAAAGATCGTTGATTTCAGGAAAAGAGTCAAAGCGACAGGAAGAGATCCAAGGTCTGTCAGGTTTTCTATCTCAACCAGACCTATTGTTGCTGAAACAGAATCGGAAGCCTGGGATAAGGCATATCACACTTTGGAATCGGTTTTGAATTCTGGACAGAGATCGATGCACGGTACTGCCGACGAGAGACTCGAATCCGTTGGCTCCCAGAGGCTAGTAGACTTCGCCACCAAGGGTGACGTACTTGATGATCGTCTTTATATGCCTATAGCGGCGGCGGCGGGGGGAGCAGGAAATACAACTGCCCTAGTAGGTACAGCTGAACAGGTAGTCGACTCTTTGATGAAATATTACAAACTTGGATGCACAACCTTATTGATACGGGGTTTTGATCCTTACAACGACACCCTATATTGGGGAAAAGAACTTATTCCTTTACTTAAGGATGAAGTCAAAAGATACCTTAAATCAAACATAGTTACTGCCCATGCGTAGCGCCACCGCCATACTAGGTAGTCCATTTTCAGGGTCTTCTTCTGAGAAAATTGTGAGCTTGATTCTTGATAGACTCAGTCCTGATCACTGGACATCCACAGTAGTCGATCTATCTGAAGTACCAGCCGACAACCTTTTACTTCGTTCCGAAGGCCCCGCACTACGTCAAGCCTTGGACAAAACCACTGAAGCAGATCTAATCATCCCCGCCTCACCGACGTATAGGGCAACCTATACGGGCCTGTTGAAGGTGTTCTTCGATCTTATGCCTCCTGAGAGTCTTTTGGGATCATATGTATTGCCCGTGCAAACAGGAGGATCTCCACATCATTCATTGAGCATCGAGTATGGAATGGTTCCTATGGTCAGGAGTCTAGGCGGCTTAGTACTAGCAAATAGTATCTACACTTGGTCTGATCACTGGAATGAAGATGGCTCAGCGGGAGAAGATTTAGTATCTATGATTGAAAGTTCTGTTTCAGAGATATCTTTGCTACTTAAATAACAAAGGATCATAAGATGATCAGTACACCAATCCCAAAGCTTTTGCGAAATCAAGCATATCTCTGGCAGTTTTCTCATGTGCTATATCGACCATGGCCCCATTATATTCAACAGCAGCGCCCCCCCTCTTTCTAACGCCATCCATCGCTTCAATAATGCCCACCCACTCTGAAATTTCTTCCTGGGTGGGAGAAAAAATCTGATTCACTATTTCAATATGGGACGGATGTATCACACTCATACCCGCGTAACCCAAATCTCTAGAGTGTTTCGCAAATGACTTCAGCCCGTCATGATCATGAATGTCCTGCCAAAGTCCTGTCACGGGATAAGGCACCCCAGCAGCCCGGGAGTCAAGCAATACTTTAGACCTGATGAACAAAGTCTCAGTTCCCTTGGGAGACCAACGGTAACCAATCGATCGCGCTACATCTCCCCCTCTTCCGCCACTCGCCCCCATATGAGCCACTCTGTTAGAAGAGACCGCTATATCGTATGCGGAACGTATACCACTTGCAGTCTCGAGGCCTGGATCTATAAGAACAGTCCCAACGGGAATGCCTTTTTTTCTCTCTTCCGCCTCTAGCAAAGCATCAAGGGACTCAATGTCATTCGGACCTTTGACCATTGGAAGAGTTATCCCATATAACCCATCCACAACAGAGTGTGAAATATCCTCTCCAGTAAGTCCCGTAGATAGATCATTCACCCTGATAAACACTGTTATATTTTGTTGAGCCAAAATTGGCACAAGCCTAGATACTATCTCTCTAGCTAATGATTTTTCAGTTGGTGGCACTGAATCTTCAAGGTCTAATATCAGTGCATCAGACCCATATTTCGGAGCTTTTAGAATCCATTCTTCCTTATTACCTGGAACGTACAAAAGAGTACGAAGTGGTTTCGCTAAATCTCTCACCAAATTACCTCATGAAGTAGCAAATTAGCTC
This sequence comes from uncultured Chloroflexota bacterium, assembly GCA_913048525.1. Classification (GTDB taxonomy): domain Bacteria; phylum Chloroflexota; class Dehalococcoidia; order Lucifugimonadales; family UBA826. The sequence continues at coordinate 61,186 of CAJWWP010000002.1, read as the reverse complement.
TGTCCGGAATTCCTATATGACACCATCAGACTCAAGTTTACTCAGGTAGGACTCGTCCATTCCCAGAAGATCCCCATAAATATCTGTGTTCTGTTGGCCCAGTAAAGGGGCACCCGATTCCTGAGGCAATTTACCACCAGAAAATGCCACCGGAAATCCGGAAACTATACCAGGAAGGTCCTCATCGAACGCCTGACTGCGCATGGCTCTAAGAGTGCCTCTATCCCAAAAATGTTGATCGTCAATAATTTGAGATACGGATCTAACATCACTACATGGCACGTCATTTTTGTCCAAGAGAGCTAATGCTTCCTGCTTAGTAAATCTCATCAATATCTCTTGAACAGCTGACCGGGCAGCGTCAAGGTTTTTACCTCGGTCCAGGAATCGGGCGAATCGGGGATCTTCAATCAAGTGTGGGGCATCGATGGCTTTAGCCAAACGCTCCCACTGATCATCACTAGCAACTGTGATAATAATGTCACTATCTTTCGTGTGATACAGGCCCATTGGGCCCCCTCTTATCCCGTTTCCCATTCTCAAAGGCTCTCCAGCATACAAAGCCTCCTCAATGTTCTCGACAAACATAAGTGAAGTTAGGGTATCCATCATAGAAACGTCTAAGTACTGACCTTTTCCAGTGATATCACGGTTTCTTATTGCAGCTAGTATGGAATAACAGGTAAATATTGGTGTAACAAGATCAGCAATGTAGAATCCTATCCTCATGGGAGGGCCATCTGGATCTCCGTTTATGTCCATAATTCCACTCATGCCCTGTATCTCTGGATCGTGTGCCTTTCTGTGGGAATGTGGGCCTGTCTGACCATAGCCAGAAATAGAAGCGTATATGATTTTTGGATTAACTTTACGCACATCTTCAAAGCCAAGACCTAGTCTACGCATAGCACCGGGAGAGAGATTTTCGACAACCACATCAGATTTAGCGGCCATATCCAAAAACATCTGCCTTCCCTCGGGATGTTTCAAATTTAGAGTAACACTCTTAACACCTTGGGAACGCTTAAGAAACCGCGTGGATAGCTGTGAGTCTGTCTCTTTGGTGGCTGAATATCCATCAGGATCTGCAAACGGTCCATTCCCACGTGTCGGATCACCATATCCAGGAACCTCAACTTTTATAGCCTCAGCCCCTAGTCTAGCAAGATTAACGAGAGTAAACGGTCCAGCAAGATAAACAGTGACTCCCAACACCCTTAATCCGGCCAATGGGGAAATAAAATCAGTTTCTTCTGACGACAAAATTGAACTCCTGATGCGTTTTTACCGAATAATCCAGATGTGACTACACTATGGTATGAAAGTAGATAAGATGTGGTCAATCACGACGAGTCGACAGCAAGGTTGAATATATCTCACCAATCCAAAAATTGCTCCAATTTTAGGTTAAACCATATTTCACTGTTGGCCGACTGTGTTATAAATGCTTTCACATCCCTTACAGGCTCATAGGAGGCGTTTAATGCGGATAGCAGTAATTGGCCAGGCGGCTTTTGGAAAAGATGTGCTGGAGGCGTTAGTTGAAAAAGGAGAAGACATAGCGGCCGTTTTGTGTCCTCCCGATAGAAAGGACCGCCCTTTTGACCCAATAAAGGAATCTGCAGTTGAACATGATATCCAAGTTTACCAATATAGGCGCATGAGAGATGAGCAAGCTATAACAGAGTTTTCGTCGCTGAACATTGATCTTTGTGTTATGGCGTTCGTCACTGACATAGTTCCAATGGAGATATTGGAAAACCCCACAAATGGAACAATTCAATACCACCCATCTCTTTTACCGGAACACAGGGGACCCAGTTCCATAAACTGGCCCATTATCCAAGGTAAAACTAAGACAGGGCTATCTATTTTTTGGCCCGATGAAGGTCTTGATACAGGTCCAATACTACTTCAGAAAGAAACACCTATAAGTCCAGACGACACACTCGGGTCAGTTTATTTCGACAGGCTGTACCCGATGGGAGTAAAAGCTATGGTGGAGGCAGTAGGATTGGTGAAAAATGGAGAAGCTCCAAAAATAGCCCAGGATCACTCAAAATCAACCTACGAAGGCTGGTGTCGCTCAGATGATACGATTATTGATTGGAACAAACCGGCGGCTGCAATTTACAACTTAATCAGGGGTAGTGATCCCAGTCCAGGTGCGAACACAAATTTTGGTGACGACAAACTTGCATTTTTCAACGCCAAATTATCGTCTGACGGTCCAACTGAAAAGCCAGGTACTGTGACGAGTATAAACTCAGATACATTCAGTATTGCACTGCAAGGTGGAACTATAGATATAGGTCGGGTACAGATAAATCGTGATCGAAAGATCATGGCAAGCGAATTCGTTGAGTCAAAAAATCTTGAAGTAGGATTCAAGTTTTCAAGCTAAGAAAATCAGCTTTCCAATTAGGAGGATAAACCGTGGCTTCCAAATATTTTTTTACTGCAGCAATGGACATACCAACCGACAAGGAGCAACTATTTAACGAAGTCTATGATGAGGAACACATCCCGTATTTATCTGAGGTACCGGGAGTGATATCTATAGCTCGTTTCACATCACAGCCACTGAGGATGGTGATAGGTGGAGAAGAAAGGGAAATAGTTATACAGGATCAACCAAAACATACAGCCGTTTACGAGATTGAAAGTCCGGAAATATTGACATCAACTGGATGGTCGGAAGCTGTGGATAAAGGAAGATGGGCAACAGAAGTCCGCGAACACACATTTAACAGAAGACATGTACTTTTGAGAAAATCATAGAAAGGGGAAGGTTGGACCTAGTTTTCTTCTTCTCCTGACTCGTCGGAGCCATCACTTTCATCGGCAACGTCTTCGGGAGGGGCACCTCCCCCACCGGCGTTATTTTCAAACCGTTCTCCCATTTGGTTAAGAAAATCTTCTACATCTGGGGAAAGATTTATGTCTTCACCTTCCGTTGACTTGGAAGAACTGGAAGATGATGAACCAGGAAGTGCAGAATCTGCTTTCTCCTCGGGTCGGGACAGCACACGATCGTAATACGTCTCCAGTTGTTTTATCAAAGTTCCAACCTCGCCACCGTAATCGATAGCTTTATCTATCTCCTTGTACTGTTGTTCCCCCTGGGCCATATCAGCCAATTCGGATGGAAACCCGTATACGGAGCATAAAACCTCAAGCAGGCGGGCTGCACCAAGATGATCTTCATCCAACTGCACATATTGAGGGAGGTGAGCCATCAGAGTTGTGTTTGCCACACCAAGCCCGCTCAAGTCTTCATTTACCTGATTAACTATGGATGTTGGTCCCTGATAAGTACTTCTGCGGGGATTCAGTTTCCCAGCTGCCTTTTGTTCCTGATCATCCTTCATTGATCCAGTTACTAATAACGGTCTAGTATGTGGAACGGAGTCGTACATACCTCCGATCCGACAATACTCTGTGACATTACAAAATTTCAACAATTCAACTATCGCTTCCGTATAGTCCTCGCCAAAATTATGGGGTTCTCTCACGTGAATAAATAGATAGTCTCGATCCGTGTAATCATCGTGAGCATAGTGAGCGATAGTGTTGGGTTTCGTGAAAGTCCGTTTACCATTCACCAGTCTCATACGAGGTCTGTACCGAGTAAAGTCAAAAAACTTACCAGGTCTAGACAATCGCCCTATTTCCTTAGCCCCCAAATATCTTTGCAATGCCCTAAGGGACAGGGTCCCCACCCTACCAACGTCAATCCAAGGACGAAGCATGCTGACAGCTATAGTGTCCTTCATCTCTGGTACTGGCTCTGTAAGCTCGAATTCACTAATTCTCATTTGTAGAAAATCCCGCTACTTCATTAGGTTTACGACAGTTTAAGGAAACTTTCATATGTACACAACAACGGAGCCGAAATTATACAACAGTAAAATCTTTTAAAGTCACACAAACTCGTACCCATCGAAATCCCATTAAGATCTGCATACTGTATATAATGCCGCCAATATATTTTTGCACCAACCATCAAGTTATTCGGAAAGGTTACCGGGGAGATAGAACCGATAGCAATTTACGAACACTTAAGTAGAGGCTAGGCATGTCCGAAGCTAAATCAGTAGTAAGAGAAGGCGCTCTTGAGGGTGTGAGAGTAATCGATTTCTCTTGGATCGTAGCAGGCCCGCAATGCACTAGAATACTTGCAGATTTTGGGGCCGACGTTATAAAGATTGAAAATGATGCCAACATGGATTACATTCGCGCCAGCGGTGGGGCAGACTCTCCAAATCGCAGCCCGCTATTCAATACACTCAACCGAAATAAAAGAAGCCTCACTCTTAACGTAATGCATCCCCGGGGTATGGAGCTCTTAAAAACTCTAATAGAAAAATCTGATGTGATAGTAGAGAACTTCAGTTCCCGTGTTTTGGAAAAATGGGGTTTAGGCTACGAGGAACAAAAGAAACTAAATCCCGGCATCATATACTGCAGCATGTCCGGCTTCGGGCATAGCGGAAGAGATCGCGATTTCGTTACATGGGGACCAACTGCTCAGGCTCTCTCTGGACTAACTTACATGTCTGGTTTGCCAGGTGAGGAATCAGCAGGATGGGGGTTTTCCTATATGGACCATACAGGAGGTTTTTACGGGGCTATCGCCATTATGATGGCACTCCTTCATCGCAATAAGACAGGCGAAGGTCAGCATCTCGACCTTTCTCAAGTCGAGGCTGGTATCGGTCTGACCGGTACGTCCATACTCGACTATACGGTCAATAATCGGCCGTTCAGAAGAAACGGAATGCCTCCTGGCAACAGAGCGCCGGACCGTCAGATTGCCCCTCATAACACATATCCCTGCAAGGGTGAGGATCGGTGGTGTGTCATAGCGGTAACAAACGATTCTGAATGGGACAGTCTAGTAGCCGTTCTAGGAAATCCAGGCTGGGCAAGCGACAGGCAATTCGCAACCATGAAATCACGATCTGCTAACCAAAATAATTTAGACGAACTTATATCGCAATGGACCATCAACCTTACCCCACACGAGGTATTCGATATTCTGCAGGAGGCCGGTGTGCCGGCTGGTGCGGTCCAAACACCTATGGAAAGAGCCGAAGTAGATCCTCAGCTCAAACATAGAGGTTTCATTGCTGAAGTTGAACACGCAGAGCTTGGCAATACAAAAGTTGAATCAATTCCAATGACGATGTCAGAAACTCCGTGGAAACTGAATAAAGCTTCCCCTTTACTTGGCGAACACTCCGCGGAGATATATATGGATCTACTAGGAGTCAGTCCTGAGGAACTTGGAACACTATATGAAGAGGGTATCGCATGAGTATCCCTTCACCTCAAACACCTTCATCGAAAACAGAAGGCGCACTTGAGGGTATAACTGTCATCGAGTTATGCGGTGCCAGAGGGCATTTTATGGGAAAACTCATGGGAGATATGGGCGCTCGAGTTATAAAAATTGAACCCATGGGAGGGTCAGCTGAAAGGCAAATAGGTCCCTTTATGGACGACGAGCCTCATCCCGACCGCAGTTTGTATTTCTGGTCGCACAATACCTCAAAAGAGAGTTTAGAGATCAACATAGAAGACTCTGAGGGACAGAAAATCATCAAGGCACTTGCTTCCACTGCGGACGTAGTGCTGGAAGATTTTGCGCCCGGCTACCTTCCGTCTTTGGGATTAGGCTACAGGGACTTATCTGACAGGAACCAGAGGCTAGTGATGACCTCCTTGACGGCCTTTGGCCAGGACGGCCCCTACAGGAACTACAAATCGCCGGACATTGTGGCTTTGGCCATGGGTGGGATTATGCATTCCTGTGGCTACGATGATGTACCAGGTAGCCCACCAATCAGACCCAGTGGCGATCACGGTAACAAAATCGCTTCTCATTATGGTCTCATTGGAACTCTTGCAGCTCTATTCAACAGGGATTTTTCAGGGAAAGGGCAGTACATAGACGCCTCCGCCCATGAAGCATGTAATTCCACAACAGAACATGCTCTGCCATCCTATTTATACCTGGGAGCAACCGTTTTTAGGCAAACCGGAAGGCACCATTCAGCTACCCCTACTCCAAAATCATTGTGTAAAACATCTGACGGTAAATACCTCATAGTGTTTCAACTTTTTAATAACCTTCATTCCTGGCTATCACTGGTTGGATGGATGGCAGAAGCAGGCATGGCAGAGGACTTACAAGAGGAGAGATATAAGGATATGGCCAGAGGTGGGAGCAGGGGTATGCGTATGGCCACCGATACTACCGACTCCGACCACGCTTTTGAGGTAGTGCGTAGATTTATCGCTGCTCACACATCTGAAGAAATCTACAGGGGTGCGCAAAAATTAAAATTTCCATGGGGACAAGTGAGGTCACCTGAAGAAAACCTTGACGATCCTCACTTCGCTGAAGATCGACAAATGTTTACCGATATGCCACATCCAGAGATAGGAAAAACAGTTAGCTTCAAATATGTTGGCAGACCATATAGATTCACTAAATCACCTTGGAATGCCTTTAGGCCTCCACTTGTTGGCGAACATACTAAGTCGATACTTTCCAACGACCTAGGATATTCATCTGGTGACCTTGAGGCTCTTATTTCCAAAAATACCATTTCCTCTCATTGAATCTAGAGGATACCGAGTTTTCTGAATTATGATGGACAAAGACGAACCCGTAGATTCAAAACCTATTGAAGGCGAAATTGTAAAATCGGAAGATGGCTATAAGGAACCTAAACAACCCAGTGCATTCAGATTACATAACCTAGATGGTCCCCGGCAATCTTATGTACTTCGCTGGCAACTTGGTTGCATCGGATGTTTAATCCCTGCGGCAATAATATTTCTCCTGGGATTTTTCGTGTTTCGCGTTGGGACAGGCTTATTTGGTAATTGAAATTAAATAATTCACGACTAGGAGCTTCCAATGAAAGCAGCTTTCTATGACGGATCAGGGAAAATGCAAGTCAGCGACTACCCTGATCCAACGGCCGAGACAGGAGAAGTGATCGTCCAATTAAAAGCCACTGGCATTTGTGGTTCTGATCTCAATATGAACAAGGCAAAAACGGCTGCCGACGATCATCCTGCCGGGCATGAAGTGGCAGGAGAAATTGTTGAAGTGGGCAAAAACGTAAATAAAAGTTTTATTGGAGAACGGGTTGCCGTGGAAGTATTGGGGACAGGAAGGTCTTGCAATAACTGCTGGTATTGCCGACAGGGCCAATACATCCATTGTCCTGACCGAGAAGGTCCATCTAGCGGAGGGTTCGCTGAATATGTTGTGAGAAAGATTGGAGGATGCTACAAATTGGGCGACTCTATGACTTGGGCCGAAGGTGCTCTAGTTGAACCTCTGGCTGTTTCAGTACACGGGGTTCGTCTAGGGGGATTAAAAGGGGGTGAGACGGTCGCAGTTGTAGGTTCCGGCACAATCGGACTAACTGCTATAGCTGCGGCACGAAAACTCGGTGCAGGGAAAATATTGGCTACCTCTCGACACAAGCAACAATCTGAGATGGCTAAGTCCCTTGGCGCCGACGACACCTGTGGGTCCGAGGGAGATGAATTTGAACAATTGGTGCTGAGCCATACCGAAGGACGTGGTGCAGACTTAACTATTGAAACAGTAGGAGGAAGCCGCAACGAAACCCTTCTACAATCATTTGAAGTAACCAGACGCCAAGGTAGGGTTGTAATCTTGGGAGTATTTTATGGCAACCAAGCTATCGACTGGAACAAACCGGTGTTAAAAGAGCAAACAGTACAGGGTTCAATCTGTTATGGGCTGATCGACGGTGTACATGATTTTGAAAAATCGATAGAAATGTTTGGCGATCCCGATTTTAGCCTCAAACAAATGGTAACCCACGTGTACCCTCTGGACGAGATACAAAAGGGATTTGAAACGGCCTACGATAAAACAACTGGCTCGGTGAAAGTGCAAATCCATCAAGATTAATGAAAGAGAAGGCTGACACCTATGAACTTCCAAGAAGCCATTCCATTTCTGGAGAAAAACCATAATGGTGTGGTGGGTACAAAACGTTTGGACGGTGATATTCACTCGAGCATTGTTGTTTCGGGAGTATTCAGAAACAAAGCAGCTTTCGTGTCCGTATATCCAAAATCCCAGAAAGTCAGAAACTTGAAACGTAATCCACACTGTACCATCCTAACTGTAACGCCCAACTGGCGTGAATACGTGGTTGTCGAAGGTAAGGCTGAACTTATGGACTATGGCAACACAGATGCGAAAATTCTCAAGCCATTATTACGTGAGCTGTACATGGCGTGTTCCGACACAGAACATCCCGATTGGGACGAATACGACGAGGCGATGGTAAACCAAAAAGCCGTAATCGTATTAGTAAATCCAGAAAAAATTTACGGCCTATTAAGGCATTAGAAATCACACAAATAGGTACAGGATCGCATGGAAAGGCACAAAGTAAGTAATGTCGTTACGGCCTATTTAGACAACGATGATAGTCCTGACATAGAAAATCCCATCCATTCCACTGAGATAGCCCGTGCTTATGGATATGAAGGTCCATTAATTGGCGGCGTCACGGTTTGGGGCTGGGCAACGGACACAATCATTGAAGCTATTGGAAATAATTGGCTTAGCGAAGGATGGGCTGAGTATTCGTTTCGCAAACCGGTTTTTCCTGGAAATGTTCTCACCATTACCGTCGAATCTAGTACAGAAGATTTCACAAACTCATGGAATGTCGCGATACAGAATCAGTCTGGTGACCTCTCTGTAGTCGGAAAAATAGGAATTGGAGAGGCTTCCTGGGAGAATACACTTACAAGGCCTATAAATATGTCTCCTTCCGACGTGGTGGGGAAAAAACCTCTGACTTTGAAGCGGGCTAAGAATTCGACAAGTTGGACAGCCCTTCAACTGGAATTCAATGAAGATACTTACGAGGAAATCAAGCACAAGAATCGGCTAACCTCGGACCCTATCTTTGCTTATTCTCAAGGATATACGCCTATAGCCCATCCGTCATGGGTTGCGGGTTGGGCCGAAGGACTCATGCGCCACAACTTTGATATACCAACCTCAATGCACACCAAAAGCTTGGTCAAGCATCACTCATCTATACCCCTTGGAACAAAACTAGTGGGCGGAGCAGAAGTGATAGATGCGTACGAACGTAAAGGACATCAATACATAGAATTTGACGTCCTACTTCAAGATACTGACAGCAACGACATTGCTCAGATACGACACCGAACCATATTTCGAATAGCAACTGTTACCGAACGAACAGATATTTAACTCTAACTGACTTATTGTTACCAATATATGTAACAACTCAAAAAAATCCTGTAGGGAATTCCATCAATCGCATCAAATTTCATTGGTTGACTGGCATATCGCACTGCATGACAATCGTAGTAGACTGTCAGAGTTGATGTGAGAGTACACGATAAAGTAAAAGGGCTGCCAGAACTGTAATGTTGCCCAACTAACCCTCGAGTTAAACAGAGTTTATCGTGTTGACATTATGCACCACGTTCCGCAGTAGCTCAGTGGTAGAGCAATCGGCTGTTAACCGATCGGTCGCTGGTTCGAATCCAGCCTGCGGAGCCACTCTAATCTCGCTCTCGTTGTTAGAATGCCAAATTTCTTCAAAATACTGACAAACAACTAAATGGAGCCAAAGTGAACGACAAAAGCGAATCAGACAATTCGGAACCCTTAGAAACAAGTGACACGGAGGCTGCAAAAGAAGAAGCCCCTATATCTCTCGAGGTCGAGTCAATACCCGAAAATACAGTATCGTACCGTCAGTCTCACTGGGCTTGGATGTTACCCTCTACCGTCTGGATTGGACTATTGTTAGTGGTTGTATTTTTTGATTTCTTGACAATGGGCCTAATACCCATGTTACTTATTGTTGGAATAGCCGGCCCCCGATACCTACGGTGGAAACAAACGGTTTACTACCTTTCTGAAGATTCCTTATATCTGACCATGGTGGGTCTACCAGTAATACAGAAGCGGAAAACCTATCGCCTTGGGTTTGACACTATGCTGCATCTGGAAGAGAAACCCGGAATGCTGGGAAGGACATTAGGATACTCAGAAATTGGAATAGTGTTTGACGACCGAAGACAAGCAAAACTTTCTTACTTGAGTGATTCACAAAAATTCGCTGAGCACATTAGAACTTATACCAATCTTCCTGGTCTACCTGACATTCCAGACGACGACAAAGATGACTGAAATCTAAAAACAGCCTCCACCAAGATGTAGCAAACGTGTCAGCTTAAGCTAGTCGGGGGACAAAATAAATAAATTGAGTCCCAACTTGATACAACCATCTTTCCTGCGCTTTGAATATTATCCCTACTCTTGGCTAATCGATATCCAATCCACCCTCTAGAAACCGGAGCATCAGATGGTATCTCCTTATCGGGACATATGACGGTTACTCCAGAACTACTACGAGTTATTGAAACGATTCCATCACTTCCAATCCAGCCGGGCAATATTTGTTCATGATCAAACCTGCATACGGCGTAAGATTCCTCCAGTCGTATATCACCTCCCGAATCGCCTCCCCCACCCACACTTACTCTTTTCCAAATATTTTCCCAAGTCACAGGATATGAGGAAGACAAATTTATGGTTAATAGTTCCATATGCTCTAAGAGTACACAGTCGTCGGCAATTGATATGACCTCAGACTCCGATAAATCTGGCGCCGTAATGTGAATTCGCCACCACCAACGTGCTCTTCTCAAAGACGGTAAAACCCCAGAAGAGTTGAGGGTGGCGAGATACGACGATGAATCCCATGGCAAACCATTAAATCCAATATGGCGCCATTCGATAGGTTTGTCGGCATCAATATTCTCGGAATCAACCCGTCGAAATTTATTTAGCCATCCACTAAGAGTTCTTAGACTAGGAGTCCCGTCGATCCCCTTAATCCTATCTCTAATAACAGAAAGTTTGGACCCTTGAACATGCAGTTCAAGTGCCCGAGAGATTTTAAGCGGATCCGAAAATTGTCTCGCCATATTATGACTTTAATACAGCATATAATAGCCTGTAAATATAAATATCTATCGAATAATTGCTTTTTTTAGAAAAATAACTGCGGTTAATTCAGATGCGCTATAGCTCTCTGTGCAAGTTTATAAAGGGTCATTTAGACCCCTTAGCAACAGCTTCTATTAACCCTTGAATGTAGCCGTTGGCAAAAGCTCGACCTCGATGTCCCCATTCTGTATCTTGAAAAGTATTCGGGACATGATCGTCAATAAAAAATCCATCAAAGCCTACGTCTTGGTAAATTGTCATTGCTTTGTACATATCAACATAACCGGTATTTATAAATTCCTCGTGGAATTTTGGAACCTGACCCGAAACATTACGAAAGTGGACGTAAAGAATCTTTTCACGCTCTCCAAAATAACGGATCATTTCATAAATGTTGTCGCCTTCCATCTCGGAAAACGTTCCCTGACAGAATTCGATGGCATTGCTGGGAGATTCAACGATATTTATCAGTCGTTTGTACGAATTGAAGCTACGTAGAAGCTGCGGGACTCCCCCCAATTGCTCGACAGGAGGGTCACAAGGATGGATACCCAATCTAATTCCTTCCTCTTCAGCGATAGGAGTGATTATCTTTATCCAATACTCTAGGTTTTCCCACATATCCTCTTCTGAATAAATGTGCCCATGAGTCAGGGGCGCTCTTTTTGCCTCCTCATAATCAAAAGCAGTTGCAAGAGCTCCACACCTTATATGTTGTGGTCTTGTTCTCCAAACCATGGAAGGCATCCAGTTGTAGCCAAAGATTGGTATACCAGCCCTAGCGATATTCCGAACCGTATATATCATGTTCTCAATCTGTTGATCTCTGTGTGGTCCACCTAACATGATATGGTCATAGAAGTGAGCAGGAACATTTTCTATCGCAGAAAATTTAAGTCCATACTGCTCTGCACTAATACGAAGTTTGACGAGATCGGCAAGCTCCCAACGTCCTCCCAAACTTGGAAAGGGCGTACCACGATTGAAATTCATCAATATATCGGTAGCCCCGTACTGGGCCGCAAACCTAAAATACTGTGGAGTAGGCTGATCAAATTGTCCGAATCCTACTCTCATACCTTATTCCTTGTTGGCTTTAGGCTCCTTCAAATTCTATAGCTTTAGCAGCTCTCCTCAGATCCTCCGGTTTCAGAGCCCCAAGTATATCGGAGGTCGCACCTCCGCCTGCATGATGCTGTACAAGTCTCTCAATTCTTTGAGGTTTCGTCCCAGTAACAGGTAGCCCAAGTTCTCGGAGTGCATGGGCTAAGTCATCAGACCTGCATTCGACAAGAAGTTTATCAATGTTCATTTTATCGCCCCCATATGCCTAAAAAACCAAGGGTGTACATTACAAAAACCATCTTGGTAAGTCTAGAAATTTTATTCATTATACAGAATAAAACTCCAACTTAGTCCATATACCAGGTGAAACTTATTTAACCAAGACGCGCGGCTAGAATCGCAATTAGAAAGGGTTCAACCCAAAGCCAATCTCATTTCCATATAATGCGTGCACTAGGAGGTGCACTATGGGGAAAATTAGGGCAACAATTATTGATTCAGAAACTGGTGGCACCATAAATGCAAAAGCTCAAGTAATTGATTCGTCTGGCAATTACGTCCACCCTAAAAAAGCCATCCAAAAGGTGGGCCCTGGCCAGCCATTTTTTTACACAGACGGGAGCTTCGAAGTAGACGTGAATCGGGGAAACACAAGAATCACCGTGGAAAGAGGCACCGAATACACCCCCGAAACAATTTACCTAGAATCTTCTCCCAAAAGTAACAAGTCGATTGAAATTGAACTCTCACGCTGGAACGACTTACAGGAGCAAGGCTGGCATCCAGGAAATACCCACATACATTACGACGAAAAGGAGAATAGGCCTGACGAACGGCTGCATTTAGACCCGCGTGTAGAAAATCTTCGAATGACAGCAGTTAGCGTGTTAAAAAGATGGGATTTAAATTATTCCACTAATAAGTACCCCATAGGATTCTTGAACGATTTCTCTTCGGATCACCACTACGTACAAAATGGCGAAGAAAGTCGGCATAACCAGAAACCATGGGAAATCGGCTACGGACACATCATGCTCCTAGACATACGCAACGTTGTGGACCCACTAAGTCGGGGATTACTTGTAGATGCCTTTGAGCCCGATTATCCACCTCTTTCCTATGCATGTGATGTAGCGCATCAGCAAGGTGGAACTGTTATATGGTGTCATAATGGACAGGGTATGGAAGCACCGGTGGCTGCAGCACTTGGCAAAATTGATGCCTTCAATTTATTCGACCCCTACTGGAACGACACAGAATACGACATTTATTATCAGATGCTAAACGCAGGAATAAAACTTCCCGCCTCTACAGGATCGGACTGGTACATATGCTCATCAAATCGGGTCTACTCATGGACCGGAAATAACTTTGAATATGGAGAATGGCTTGATTCATTTAAAAAAGGGCGAACTTTTATTACAAACGGCCCTTCACTAAAGATACAAGTTGGCGACAGTAACCCAGGAGACGAAATCCAATCAAAAAGTGGTGAAAGTGTCGCCGCGCAGGTTCAATGGACTTCACATTATCCTGTTCAGATAATTGAATTAGTGCAAAATGGCGAGGTCGTGGGTAGAGAAAAATACCCCGATGGTTCCACTAAGGGGATCTTCAAAATGGACGTGAATTTAGAATTCGACGGTTGGATAGCGGCAAGGCTGTTTAGCTCCTTTAGAGACAGCTATTTACAACCTCAATTCGCTCACACAAGTCCTATATACGTAAAGACTGGCTTAGCTTCCGCTAAAAAAACCGATGCAAGTCTCAAATTCGCGCAACAAATAGAAGAATCCTTAGAGTGGGTTCGTAGAAAAGGACGATTTTACAACGATTACCAACGTCAAGAAATAGAAACCCTGTTTCGTGAGGCGCAGGATATCTATAGAAGCCGAGCATCAGAAAACCCCTCATAAAAAATAATTTTTACCAATATCAGTGTTTCCGAAACATAGCCAGGAGTAATTGCAATGACAATAAGAATAGTGACAGATAGCACATCTGACCTACCACCAGCACTGGCATCAGAACACGGAATCGAAGTGGTTCCCCTAAATGTTCATTTCGCTAATGAAGTATTTAAAGATGGAACCGAAATTACACCAGATCAGTTCTTTGAGAAATTAATTGAAGGACCTATTCATCCAACCACGTCTCAACCTTCAATTGGAGAATTTGTAGACCTATATAAAAAAATCGCGAAAGAAGGTGACGAAATAGTATCCATTCATATATCGCAGATACTTAGTGGAACTTACAACTCAGCACTTCAGGCATCAAAAAATCTCGAGGGCGAAATTAATATCCACGTCGTAGATAGCGAACAGGTATCAATGTCACTCGGATTCTCCACAATTGCTGCGGCCCAAACAGCGAACCAGGGAGGATCTGTCGAGGAAGTTATTTCAGCGGCTGAGTCTACGGCAGATAGGAGTCGATTTATAGTACTCTTAGACACCTTGGAATACCTAGCGAAAGGGGGGCGTATTGGCAAGGCGCAGTCATTGCTGGGAGGCCTTTTAAAAATACGCCCTATTCTCACTGTGGAAAATGGAGAAATAGCGCCATACGGTAAGGCTCGTTCTAGAAAAGCAGGACTATCAAAACTTGAACAAGCCATCAGATCTTTCGGAGACATCGAAGAGATCTATGTCATGTACAGCACCGATACAAAAGACGCAGAAATAGTGGCGGGAAAAGTAAGCGACCTGCTACCAGCAGGTAAAACTCCCATGGTGATAAGAGTTGGGCCAGTTATAGGAACACATGCAGGGCCCGATCTTGTTGCACTCGGATTTCTGACTGCAGTTTAGTGCATTCAGGAAATGTAACTTGAACGCGAAAATCGTGCATACCAAAACAGAAGATGATGTAACCCTCGCAGGCGCCTTGTTTTCGACAATTGCTGACACCCCCAGCAACATATCGGCTCTACTTTTCTTCCATGGAGACGGCGGTAATTTTTATAACCCTCTTTATCTCAAAATGGGAGAAATGCTATCGCGGGAGGGTATCACTTTTTTATCCGCCAACAGGCGTGGTCATGACACTATATCCTCGACTGGTAACCCAGATGTAAAGGGCGGCTACGCATTCGAGTCAGTTTCACA
Source organism: uncultured Chloroflexota bacterium (assembly GCA_913048525.1). GTDB lineage: Bacteria > Chloroflexota > Dehalococcoidia > Lucifugimonadales > UBA826. The sequence continues at coordinate 45,943 of CAJWWP010000002.1, read as the reverse complement.
ATCTCCATTAGACATACAGGCTTGGGTTAACTTCCTCGCGACCATGGGCCACCAAAATATAGCGGTTGGAGGCCACAGTGGTGGGGCTGTGAGGGCAATTTACGCTCAATCAACTTCCCAATTCAGTAACGTCAAAGCATTGATCCCAGTATCCCCAGGCGAGTACAACCACAAGGGAATAGTTGAATTACACGGGGAAAAATTTAAAGAATTCTTCTCACTCGCTGAGTTATCCATTGCCAACGGAAATCCAGAACAACTTTTACAGCCAGGGTTGCCTTGGGGATCAACATGGGCAGCTGCTTCATTCGTTGATTGCTTCAATAAGGATGACCGGTACCAGATGAGCAGGCATGCTTTGGCAATCCAAATACCAACCTTGTTCATTTTTGGTGAGCTCGAAACTAAGATAGGTGATCCGCAAGAACTACCAGTCTGCGGTTTAGCACGCCGGACAATCGAAAAACACATAGGCACCCATTCTCCACATTTATCGTTAAAGATGGTTGACTCTGCAAACCATGGCTATGTTGGAAGGGAAACTGATCTCTACAACGCTATCCAAGGTTTCTTAAAAGGCATCTAGGAATACAAATCCCGGATACACCATATGTAGTAAGATTCGAAGCGGTGTTGCATTTATCAACTCGAGCTGTTTGTGACAAGGTCAGGTTAAGATGAGTCTAAGAGGAAAAGCGGCAATTGTCGGAATTGGTGAGGTCCCAACAAGACGTGTTCACCAAGGTCGTTCCTTGATGGGCCTATGTGCCGAAGCCACAGCGTTGGCGCTTAGCGACGCCGGTCTAAAAAAAGAGGACATTGATGGCCTGGTCACCGATGGTGTCGCCGCTCCACCGCAGACTGCGGAATACATCGGAATCAAGCCTCAGTTTGCTACCGGCGTTGCCATGCAAGGCGCTAGCGGGGCAACCGCAACTATGGTAGCCGCAGCTGCTATAAACGCAGGCATATGCAACACTGCCTTAGTTGTCATGGGAAATTCTCGAGAAGAAGGAGAACGTCAGGGAAGAATCGCTGGAAGGGGAGCTGCGGGGCCCAGCGTACGGTCTGAGTGGGAAGAACCATATGGTATGGCTCCTGGAGCCAATACCGGTTATGGACTCATATACAGACGCCATATGCATGAGTATGGTACTACGGAAGAACAGATGGCAAAAATGGCTGCCGACCAAAGATTCAATGCACAAGATAACCCTAATGCTGTATTCAACGGACAGCCTGCCTCTAAAGAAGATGTCCTTAACTCAAGATACATCAACGAACCGTTAAAGCTACTAGAATCTGTAATGCCATGTGATGGTGCTGCCGCATTGATCATAACCTCACCTGAGAGAGCCAAAACTATCTCTAAAAGGCCCGCCTATATTTTGGGAGTAGGGTTACAACAGGGAGAAGCAAACATATGGCAACGTGATAAATTCACCGAAACTCCAGCGATTGACTCCGCCAGGAGGGCACTTGCTATGGCGGGATATGAACCGAGCGATATGGAATTCGCGGAGTTTTACGATTGATACACCATACTCGCGGCCGTGTGCCTCGAAGATGCTGGACTGGTAGGAAAGGGTGAGGTGGGACCTTTTTACGAGTCCACGGATACAACATACAAGGGTGAATTTCCTATCAACACTGACGGCGGGCAACTATCTGGAGGTCAGCCAGGACTCGCGGGGGGGTTTCGCCATGTTATTGAAGGAGCCCGTCAGATAATGGAGAAGGCTGGCAGCAGACAGGTTCAGAAAGACGATTTGTGTTTAGTTAATGGTTGAGGCGGTACAGCGAGTGAAATGTGCTCGCTGGTCCTCGGGTCCGAGGACACACTCTAACCACAGAAAACCGAATATCCAAATTTTTGCAAACTGGGAAATGGCCATGGTTGGGGAAACGATATGACAAAAGAAAGTTCAGCGTACGACAAGCCATTGCCGGTCCCATTGCATGAAGATTTGTCAAAACCTTTCTGGGAAGCCACCAAAAGACACGAACTGATATTGCCCAAATGCAATTCATGTTCAAGTATTTTCTTTTATCCTCGAGAAGCTTGTCCAGAATGTACGTCTATGGATTTAAGCTGGACAAAAGTATCTGGAAAGGGACGTGTGTATAGCTATACACACGTCAAGCAATCTGTTCATCCTTCTTTCCAATCGGCCAACGGTCACATTTACGCCATAATTGAACTCGCTGAAGGACCAAAAATACCTTCAAACATTTTGGAATGCGACCCTGAAAACGTACAAGTGGATATGAATGTCATTGCAACTTTTGAAGATATAGATGAAGACTTTACTTTGCTGAAATTCAAGCCCTCCGGCTGAACCCGCCAATATTCTGAATCATTTTTAGCCGTTAATACCTTCTTGCGGCTGAATAGATAATTGATTTTCTTAGGTTTTTATCCCCAAATATAACTTTTGAGGAACCCGTCTATGACCCGTATATATGAAATATCCGATCAGCTGGTAGATAAAATTGCCGCCCTGCATCCCATAGCCGCTACCTCTTTGGGTGTCCCAGGATACGAAAGAGAACTCGGAGACTTTTCTCCCGAAGGCATTTCTAAAAGTGCTGATCTGGCCCGGAACACCCTGAAAGAATTGAAAACCGTTCCTATAGACAACAGTGCTGATAGGAGAGCAAAGGAGGTAATAACTGAAGATCTTGAAGCAGATTTGGAGGCCTATCAAAGAGGAGAACCATTTCGAAAACTCAACATCCTATCGAGTCCATTACAGAGCCTTAGAATGATTTTCGACTATATGCCTCAGGAAAATCAGGAAGACTGGGAAAACATTGCTTCCAGGCTTTCAAAAGTCTCAGGTGCATTAAATGGATACACGGAAACGCTGCGCCAGGGTGTCAGAGACAACTTGGTATCTACTAAAAGGCAAACGATTGAATGTTCTAAGCAGGCTTTGATTCACTCTGGGACCAGTGGTGAATTTTCTTTTTTCAGTGACCTTGAGAATTCCTATAACGAATCAAAATTTCTGTCTGAATCCCTAAGCTCGGATATTAGATCTGGAGTTGCAAATGCCAAGAATGCCTTCAGTGACTTTAGCCATTTTTTAACCTCTGAGTACATAAACCACGCCTCATCTCAAGATGGAGTTGGGGAAGAGAGATACGCCTTATCCGCCCATGAATACAATGGCATTACAATCGATTTGAGAGAAACCTATGAGTGGGGCTGGGAACAACTTAGATGGGTTGAATCTGAAATGCAGGCCACAGCAGAAAAAATACTTCCTGGATCGGATATTGAAAGTGCCAAAGCACTTTTAGAGTCTGATCCAGCTCGCTCTATAGAAGGGGAGGATGAATTCAAAAATTGGATGCAAGAACTTCAGAACAAAACAATTGACCAATTAGATGGAACACATTTCGATATACCTAAGCCCGTACGCAAAATTGAAGCTATGATAGCTCCTCCCGGGGGGGCACTCGCAATGTACTATACCCGTCCATCAGGAGATTTCAGCAGACCTGGCAGAACATGGTATCCCACAGGAGGTAAAACTCGATTTCCCCTATGGGGAGAAGTTTCAATCGCCTATCATGAAGGCGTCCCAGGACATCACTTTCAACTCGGGACCTCCGTTTTCCACGAAGACACATTGTCTAGATACCAGAGACAACTTGGAGGTACCTCTGGTTATGTAGAAGGATGGGCTCTTTATGCAGAGCGACTGATGGGAGAATTAGGCTATTTGGAAAACCCTGACTACTACCTTGGAATGCTTCGAGCACAGGCCTTACGGTCAGTTAGAGTCATTATTGACATTGGTATGCACCTAAACTTGGAGATCCCAGCTGACTCTGATTTCTATCCTAGAGCAAAGTGGACTCCCGAGCTAGGTTTGGAATTTATACAAACCCGCAGTCACTTTCCAAAAGATTTTGTTGCCAGCGAAATAGACAGGTACCTTGGAATGCCTGGACAGGCAATAAGTTATAAAATCGGAGAACGAGTCTGGTTACAGGCACGAGAAGAGGCTAAAGCAAGATCAATAGGCGACTTCAACCTTAAAGACTGGCACACTAGAGCCTTAAATCTTGGTGGTATGGGCCTCGCCCAGATGAAGAGAGAGCTTTCCAGCATCTAAACAAGTACAACACTCTTCACAGAGGTCCTAATAAAAACGTAGCCACCACCATTGACAGTTCTACGCCAATGAGTTTGGAGCGGAAGACGGGATTCGAACCCGCGACCTTCTCCTTGGCAAGGAGATGCTCTACCAGCTGAGCCACTTCCGCTCGTTCATCTCAACACAATCCATGCGGCTGAATTTGCCAACATGCCCGTGGATGTGCCGAGGGCCAGAATCGAACTGGCGACACCAGCATTTTCAGTGCTGTGCTCTACCTACTGAGCTACCTCGGCCCATTATGTTTCCTAAGAATAAAGCAGGAATACATGGTATGGCGGGGTAAATTTAGTGTCAAGAAAATATATGGGATAAAATAAACCGATCAAAAGGCCACGGATTCCGCAATTTTAATATGCCTGAAACTCCCCTATACCACATATTCGTGACTTTCCCGATTATCAAATACGACTTCCGCCACAAACATGATCTTCCGAAGATTTTTATTATTCCCTCCTTAACAGCGTGAGTGAATTTCCTTACTAATGGTGTACAATTATGCACCTAATTCAGCGCGGGATTATATCTTTCTGCGCGCCGTCCGAGGTTTTTATAATTGGCAGACTATGAAGTAGTTATTATTGGGGCGGGGCCAGGTGGTTATGTGGCAGCTATCCGAGCTGCACAATTGGGATTCAATACAGCCATCATAGAGCGCGATACAGTTGGTGGCATATGTCTTAACTGGGGTTGTATACCCAGTAAATCGCTCCTCAGAAATGCAGAGGTACTGAATCTCATAAAAGATGCAAACGAATACGGCATATCCTATGACAACCTCAACTACGACTATGGCAAAGCAATTGATCGAAGTAGACAGGTTGTAGACAAACTCACGACTGGAGTCCAGTACCTCCTTAGAAAAAATAATGTCGAACATCTAACCGGAAAAGCATCTCTAATAGACGCAAAAACTATTTCTGTGGAATCCCCAGATGGAGATTCTGAGACTATCACTTCGGAAAACATTATTATCGCCACCGGGGCAAGGCAGAGAGATATTCCATCCATGCCAATCGACCACGATGTTGTTATGAATAGCCGGGACGCATTAGAACTACGTGAAGCACCTCCAAGAATTATTATAGTCGGAGGGGGAGCAACGGGCGTTGAATTTTCCCACGTATACCGATCCTACGGATCTGACGTAACAATTGTGGAATTAATGGATAGGCTGGTTCCAAATGAGGACGAAGAAATTAGTGCCTCACTTGAAAAGTCGTTTAGCGACCATGGAGTTAAATCCCTCACAGGAGTTTCAGTAAATTCAATAACGGTCTCTGACGGTGTCGCTAATGTGAACATATCGTCAGACGGAACAGAGACAAATTTAGAATGTGACAAGGTACTAGTAGCAGTCGGAGTGCAGGGGAACTCTGACGGTATAGGCCTCGAAAACACCGGTGTTACCACGGATAGGGGCTTTATACCGGTTGGGGAGAACATGGAGACCAATGTCTCAGGCATATACGCTATTGGAGATGTCACAGGGAAAATGCTCCTCGCCCATGTGGCTTCTGCCCAAGCTATAGTCGCAGTAGAATACATCGCTGGATTAGATCCTGAACAACTAGATTATTCTTTGATGCCAAGAGCAATCTACTGTAAACCACAAGTTGCTAGTTTTGGTCTAAGTGAAGCGCAAGCTCGCGACCAAGGGATTGATATAAAAGTTGGGAGATTTCCATTTTCAGCTAGCGGCAAGGCTATTGCATTAGGTGAAACAGACGGAATGGTGAAGCTCATTGTCGATCAGGAAATCGGAGAAATAATTGGCGCCCATATGATTGGGGCAGAGGTGACAGAGCTCCTCGGCGAACTTTCTATAACCAAAATGCTAGAAGGAACTGCCACAGAAATAGGCCTGCTTGTACACCCGCATCCAACAATTTCAGAGATGGTAAAAGAGGCTGCCTTAGACACCATGGGCGAGGCCATTCATATTTAAATATGACAACGACGATTAATATTGAAACCGCCCAAGCGTTGGATATTTATTCAACGATGCTTCTAATACGTAGATTTGAGGAAGCAACTGAGCGGCTGTATCAGCGAGGCATAGTGCGAGGTTTCCTCCATACGTACATTGGAGAAGAAGCCATTGCAGTCGGTGCCATTCCTAACCTGAGAGAGGACGATTACATAATCGGACACTACCGTGACCATGGTCACGCTTTGGCTAGAGGCATAGATCCCAATAAAGCAATGGCAGAACTTTGTGGTAAATCCACTGGGACAAGTGGAGGTAAAGGCGGATCGATGCATCTCTTCGACGCCGAAAAACATTTCATGGGCGGCCATGCAATTGTTGGAGGTCAATTCCCCCTCGCCGTAGGTATGGCTTTAGGGATAAAAATGAAGGAAGAAAAAGACAGCGTGGTTATGTGTTTTTTTGGTGACGGCGCTGTTCAAGAAGGGGAATTCCATGAGGCCATGAACCTCGCATCTCTTTGGAAGTTACCAATTATTTTCATGTTAGAAAACAACCTCTACGGAATGGGCACAGAGGTAAATAAGTCTAATGCAGGCGGAGAAAACATCTTCAATGCTGCTGAGCCTTACAATATTCCCGCCGTCCAAATAGACGGAATGGATATTTTACTGGTAAGGGAAACCGTGATAGAAGGTATCAAGAAAGTGCGTGAAGGAAATGGACCCGTCTTCATAGAGTCAATGGCCTATAGATATCATGGCCACTCGATGGCAGACCCAACAAATTACAGGGCAAATTCCGAAGTTGAAGAGCAAAGAAACCGGGACCCGATTGACAGATTTAAAGCACTCTGCCTCGATGAAGGATTGCTTACGAGTGAGGATATTTCTCGCATTGATGAAGAAATAGATTCCAAGATTCAAATCGCTGTTGAATTCGCCGAGCAAAGTCCGGAACCTCTACTTGAGTCACTTTATACAAATATTTACGCGGCTCCGGAGGCATAGTACGTTATGACGGAGATGATTCTTAGAGATGCTGTGGCTAAGGCTCTTAGAGAGGCTTTAGACACAGATGATCGGACTTTTCTGATGGGTGAAGACATTGGTGCCTACGGAGGGCCATATGCTGTTACCAGAGGGTTTCTCGAAGAATACGGAGAAGACCGAATACGAGACACTCCCATTGCAGAAGCGGTATTCGTAGGTGCTGGAGCCGGGGCCGCCATGATTGGGATGAGACCCATAGTAGAAATTATGACTATTAATTTTTCTCTCGTAGCAATCGATCAGATCGTCAATCATGCCGCCAAGCTGTCTTATATGTCTAATGGCCAACTAAGTGTTCCCCTCATAATAAGAACAGTAACTGGTGGAGGTGGACAATTAGCGGCTACACATTCCCAGAGTTTTGAGAACTGGTATGCCTCGATTCCAGGCCTACGTGTTGTTGTGCCGGCAACACCGCAAGATGCTCTTGGGCTCTTTCGCACATGCCGCAAAGATAATAATCCAGTTATATTTGCTGAACATTCGTTACTATACCGTGTAAGAGGAGACGTACCGGAAGAATACTATGAAATACCTCTTGGACAAGCCAGAATAGCTCGACCTGGAAAGGACGTAACCATTGTGTCATATTCGGGAATGGTACGTGTGGCAGAGGAAGCTGCCGAAAAATTAGATAAACTTGGTATTTCTGCCGAGGTTATCGACTTACGCACTTTATCCCCTCTTGATTTGGAAACAGTTGTTGAGTCAGTTAAGAAAACCAATCGCGCTGTCGTAGTTGAAGAAACATGGAAAACAGGTGGATTCTCCGGAACTATAGCCAGTAATATCCAAGAGGCCGCCTTCGATGACCTTGATGGTCCTGTTCTGAGAATTAACGGTCCTGACGTCCCCGCACCATATGCAAGAAATATAGAGCAAGCAATGATACCCAGCGCAGACTGGGTAGTTGAATCGGTTACTTACAATTTTGGACTGTAGCTATCATTTAAAAGGATTAGGCTGGAGACGTTAATAAGATGGCGACTGAACTTAAAATGCCACAGATGGGCTATGACATGGAAGAAGGCACTGTGGTGCGTTGGTTGAAAGAGGAAGGATCAAAAGTTGGTCGAAATGAACCCGTCGCAGAAATTGAGACTGACAAGGCTGTGGTGGAATTCGAGTCGGAGGCTGAAGGAGTCCTACTCAGGATCGTTGCCAGTGAGGGATCTGTGGTACCTGTTGGAGAAACGATAGCACTAGTGGGATTGGAGGGCGAGGATACTAATTTGACTTCCTCCACTGACTTAGATGAGTTATCTGATTCTGACTCAGACAGTGAAAATGAATTAAATACAAACTCTGAGTTACATGAGAACCAGGCGCCTATTAGAAGTATCCCCCAGGAATCCGCAGATAGTGTGCCCGTCGCACGAATATTGGCAACTCCAGTGGCTCGCAGGATAGCTGATGAGATGAGTATAGACTTAGGCCAGGTGGCCGGCTCTGGACCTGGAGGACGGATCACAAAAAAAGATGTGGAGACTTTTGATCCATCCTCGAGCACTACAACCCAAGAAATAAGTTTTGAAATGGATTCCACAGAACTCACTGAACAATCTGCTGGCGAGATTAATCAGACTGGTGGTGAACCGATAAGTCCTTCAGTAGGCTCAATGTCTAGCGGCAAAGAGCCCCTCAGTCGAATGAGACAGCAGATTGCTAGGGTAACGGTAAAAAGCAAGACAGAAAAACCGCATTTCTACGTATCCGCAGAAGTAGATATGACCAAAGCAATGGTTTTGCGCAGACAAGTTAATGACCAATTATCGGATGAAGGAGTTCGGATAACAGTCAACGACCTGATCGTAAAAGCTTGTATTGAGTCTCTCAAAAAATATCCCAAGTTTAATGCCTACTATCAAGACGACGGTATTCAATTTAACAGTACGATAAACATCGCCGTAGCAATTGCTGAAGAAGAAGGGTTGATAGTTCCCGCTATTCTCGACTGTGGTGGCAAGTCTCTGCGAGATTTGTCACAAATGATTAAAGACCTTGCCCAACGTTCAGCTAGTGGAACATTAAACAACCAGGAATATACTGGAGGAACGTTCGCCATAAGTAACCTCGGAATGTTTGATGTAACTAGTTTTCTTGCGATTATTCACCCACCTCAAAGTGCGGTACTAGCCGTTGGTACCGTTGCGGATAAACCTGTAGCTAGGAATGGTGAGCTAGCGATAGCTAAGATCATGAACGCTACAATATCCGCAGACCATAGGATCGTAGATGGTGTAGAAGGGGCTGAATTTCTGATCGAAGTCAAGCGATTACTTGAAAATCCAATGGGCTTAGTGGTTTGACCATTTATTGAAACTCAGGGCAGTCGACGAATTTTCCCTAGAGACAAGGAACTTATCACCCCGGCTGATGTTAGAACCACGCCGTTGAAAAGCAATGCAATTGGAGCACCAAAAGCACCTGCAATACCACCTATTCCCAGATGACCAATTGGTGCAGTTCCAATGCTGAGAACCCACGCCCCCATAGCTCTACCCCGATCCTTATTCGGTACATTTTCCTGCATTAGTGTCTTGTAGAGTGTGTCGACAGCCATCGCACTGGCATTCACAAGCAAAAGCACAATTGCAAAAAAAACAACACCGTCAACAGCAAAGAATAATATCTGACCCAATCCAAAACAGATTGTGACTCCAAACATCAGTTTACCTTTGCCTCGATAATCTCCAAGAGAGGCAAGAGCGATCAGACCCAGAAAGCCTCCTAACTGCTTGATGGCAGTAAGAATCCCCAACGCCCCCGCACCAACACCCAATACATCTTTTGCAAATACAGGAATAAGGCTCATATGAGTAAAACCAAAAATTTCCGTAGTTGCAGCGAGACACATAAGTATCAATAGAACTGGATAGTCCTTTAGTAAAGTAACGTATCCAACCAAATTTGAAAGGACTGATGACTTATATATGGATGCTGCCTGACCAGATTCACGTGCGCCAAATAAAACCAGAACAGATAGAAGATATGTTCCCCCAACAACAACAAACTGCCATCCAACACCAATATTCTCAATCAAAAACCCAGCAAGAAGTGAGCCGAAAACCGCTCCACCTTGTGAAGCGATTTGTAACATTGATAATCCGTTTAGAGAGTTATTAGAACCTACTATGTCATAGGTATAGGATTGCCTAAGGGTTAAGAGAAAAGCAAATGAAACACCAATAAGTGTCGCCAATGCTATCACCATCCAAACACTGTCTATACCCATGACTAAAAGGCTGCCAAGGACAAACATGTTGATTGCCCCAGTGAGAGTTACGATTCTTAACACAATTCTTCTATCAACTCTATCCGCGACAGCACCCGAAACTATCCCAAGGAGAAAAAGCGGTATCATCCTCAGCGCCGCTGCCACACCAACCATAAATGCGTCACCCGTGAGCTCATAAATGAGCCAACCTAAGGCAACGTTATCCATTCCAAATCCCATAGATTGGCAAGCGGTAGCCGCCCACAGAAACCTAAAATCTCTATAAGCTAACGCAGATCCCCATCTGTTTTTGACAGGAGAATTCAAAGACTAAATTTCCTGAGAAGTTATTGAAGTGGAGAATAATCAGTAGGGGTCAAAAGATTGTTAAAAACCCGCTTAACTATTGCTCCATCTTTCTCCGAATCTTCCCTCACTTTATTCCATTCAGGATCATTCCTAAATGACTCCCATGCCCTCTCCCGTGATCCGGCGTCTTCAAAAGCAACAATATATGTGAGCCTATCGCTATATTCCCCCACCTCCGAGGTCCAGTACCCAATATTCTTAATTCCATGACGTTCAAAAATTTTCATAGTATGGTTTCTAAATCTCGCATTTAGAGCGGGTAGGCGGCCTGTGTGAGTTTCATAGATCCTAGTCTCATAAATCATGACTCATCCTCCTCATGACAAACAAAGTAATATTTATCGACGTGGAGCAATTCTGAGACCGGTGCATTCAACTGTCAATGCGACATACATATTGACCCACATTGAACTGGCTCTGTTGAATAAATGTGTTTTAATTACGTCTAACTCAAATTATAGGAGTGCTTTATGAGCAAATCCCAAAAAGATTCAACAGTCCAAGGTTATGGTCACGTCTTTTCGCGAAATCCTATAGACAGGGGTGAGAGGGAAAGAAGAGACGAGAATACAATTTCTAGTATGGCAGAGTCACCCAATAGCTTGTTTCTGCCACTAAGAAATTTGGATTTGCTTGTGAACACTTCCGAATCGGGTGACCACCCTAGTCTGAAATGGGTGGGACTAAAAGAACTTCAAAATAGAAATGTTGCAAGTACTCCAATTTTTTTGGGCCTCCTTGAAGGCATATATCGATTTGCAATTGACGTAACTGGAGAACATTTTGAAGATGAGTACCTAAAAACTATGGATCCACAGCTACGGTTCATAGATGTCAGAACTTGCGGGGAAATGCTAGGACCGGAAGATGCAGGCTTGGCAGCACAGGCACGAATCCAAACCAACTGGCACCAAAAATACAGATATTGCTCTTCATGTGGATCCGAAACATCAATAAAACGGGGAGGGCAAGTCCGAAGCTGCAGTAATTGTGGAACACAGCACTTCCCAAGAACAGATCCCGTAATCATAGTTGTTGTGCACGATGGAGACAGGTGTTTGCTGGGACAATCGAGAGGACGACTGCAGCAAACCAACACATACTCTGCTTTAGCTGGATTTGTGGATCAAGGCGAATCGATAGAAGAAGCTGTCGCTAGAGAAGTTATGGAGGAAGCCGGAATAAAAGTAAAGAATGTTCGTTACCATTCATCTCAGCCCTGGCCATTACCTTATTCACTAATGATAGGTTGTCATGCAGAAGCCGTCACAACTGAAATCAATATGGACCCTGAAGAAATGACAGATGTGAAATGGTTCTCACGGGAAGAGGTATTGCAATCATTACATGGAAATACCGATATTCTACGAATCCCAATGAAACTTGCGATAGCACACCATCTAGTTAAATCTTGGGCTCTAGATGAAATTTAACAACTCTAAATGTCAGTATTACTAACATTGTCGCGCCGAGGTGGAGAGGCAAAAAGAGAAAAAATAAGGGCAGTAAATGGTAATCCCATAAGAACCCATAAGGCCATATCGTAAGTACCGGTCCAGTCATAAATAAACCCAAACGGTAACGCTCCCATGGCTGAGAAAGCGACCATAACTGTTGTCGCAAATCCTCTTATAGACCCAAGGTAGGCACGACCAAAATAATTTGCCCATATTACGGTACCTGTCGTGTGAACAAGACCCACCGCAGCAGCACTTATAACCACGTAAATAATTGCCTGCCATGATGACCCTATGACAAAGACCCACAACATTGCGACTACCAGGATGGCTTGGCCCAATGCAAGGAGATACCGTCCGGGGAAACGGTCCGCTAATAATCCAGATACAACACTGAAAACGAGCATTAAGGGACCGAATATGCCAAGAGTTACCGCTGCCATTTGGGACGATATTCCCTGGGCGCCCAATATGGAGACGTGGTGAAACATCAACCCAGTCATAACGAGTGGAACAGCGAGACTTGAAAGAGTGAGCATCCACAGAGCACGGGTCCTCAACGCATCACTAAGCGTATAGCTAAATTCGTCGTCTTCTACATAACTTTTCTCGGTGGTGCAATTATTCCCCTCTATATCTACAATTTCGCCGTCTGGAATCAATCCAACAGATTCAGGACTGCGTCGTACGAGAAGCACGGAGGGAATAAGTAAAATACACCATACCGAAACGCCCAAAATTAGCCAGGTTACACGCCAATCGTATAAAGCTACGAAAAAATGAACTATAACCGGGAAAATAGCCATGCTCGCCGCACCACCGAATGAAGCAACTGCTGTCGCCCGGCCACGGATCCGAATAAACCAGATCGATATCATAGTAGAAGACACAAGGCCAAATGAACCTTGGCCTATTGTCCTGAGAGCTGCAAACCCTAAAAGGAGTTGCCATTGTGTGCTAACGCCACTCATCCAAATGCAGGAAAATCCCATTAATACGCACAGGGTCGCGAGCATTTTTCTGGAACCAAATCTGTCCAATGCTTTGCCAACAACAACCATGAACAGAGCAGCGATTAAAGAACCAGCAGTATACATACCTGAAAACAAAGTGCGAGACCAATTCAGATCTTCAATCATCGGTTCTAGAAAAACTGAAGTTACGTAGGTTTGACCCGGAGCAGATGTAAAGTGCGCTAATCCTGCAACAGCGACAATAACCCAACCATAGTAGAAAGGAAGAGATTTTATCCAGTTAGAGGTTTCTAGGAAACTACGGTCTCTATGTTTCATCATTGATCTATCCTGAGACCTCCAATGATGAAGTTAAAGAGTTCATTCCGCAAGAGAGATTATCTTTTTTTTTACATAACCACGCATAATAATTTCCGACAGTATAAAATACTGGCCACCCCACTCAAAAGGAGTCACCAATGAAAATCACAGACTTGAAAAGTTACCTTATACAAATGGATTGGGACGATCGCACCGGTGGAAGTGAGCCGAAAAATACCGTCGCTCGTGAGTTCGTATTTGTGCAGATAGATACCGACGAAGGAATAACCGGTTGGGGGGAGATCACAAATTACCCTGGTAACGTGGGTAATCGTGCTATACAAAAATATACATCTGAGATTAAAGATTTTCTAGTCGGAAAAGACCCGACCCGCATCGAAGAAATATGGGCGAGAACATTTCGTCTTTTTACATATACCGGGACACGAGGCGCAACAACAGCAGCAATGAGCGGAATAGATATTGCCCTATGGGATATTTTTGGCAAATCATTAAATTTGCCCATATACAAACTTCTGGGGGGAGCAGTAAGGGAAAGTATACCTCTTTACACACATCCGCCCGAACCTGGCTTAGATATTGAACTTGCTAGAAGAGATGCAAAAGAAATTGTGGCTTCAGGCCATACAGCCTTCAAGATGGACCCAATGATGCACTCATTGCACGGTGGAAATATCGGATTTCTGGACGGTGAAATTTCAGCGGAAGGGGCCGAGAGAGCAGAACAAATTACGGCGGAAGTGCGCGACGCTGTAGGCCCTAATATAGAAATTCTTATCGATGCACATGGTAGATTCAACGTACCAACAGCTATTGACCTAGCCAACCGACTGGAGCCATACGGAATCCACTGGTTTGAGGAGCCTGTCCCTGTGGAAAGCTACCACGCCTTACAACAGGTTCGTGATAGCACTAACGTGCGAATTAGTGTAGGAGAACGATTACACACAAGGTTCGAATTTGTGCCCATTTTTGAGAATAACCTAGCTGACTATGTTATGCCGGATGTAACTTGGACTGGAGGAATATCTGAACTGAAAAAAATCTCAACAATGGCAGAAGCTTACTACATACCAGTATCGCCTCATGATGCTAGTGGTCCTATAAATATAATGGCGGGAGCTCATGTTTCCGCTACCATCCCAAACTTCTACAAGCTCGAAACGATGAGATACGAGCTCAGCGGGTACAACCCTCTCATCGACATACCATTAGATATTAGAAAAGGGCATCTGTATTTATCAGAAAAGCCGGGACTGGGAATAAACTTGGATGAGGAGTTTCTTAAGGCACATGCCGTCCCAGGATACGGGGATGACTAGCTATCTACTGTGGGTATGAGATAAATTCACGAACAGATTCTGCAATCGATAACACCTCAGGACTCCGGTTTTGATCCGGCATAAACGGAACAACCGAGGTTATAGACACTCTATTATTCCGTACTGACCAAACGTCGGTACCTTTAACAGGATCTTCATCTGCGGGCTTATCAAATTTAATCCAATAGAATTTTCTACGTCCATTAACAACTTGCTCTACCCGTTCGGAAAAGCCCCTAGGCCCAAGTGTCGTGAGATCTACGCCTTCTATGCCTTCAAGTTCGGCATGGGGCAAGTTAACGTTCAAGAGGTAAGACTTATTCCTGACTTTTGAGGTAGTCAACAAAACTTCAGCTAATTTAGAACCTATTTCAGCCGCAGGCTGGTTATAAATGCCGTCTTTGTAAAGAACGGAAAGAGCTATAGCGTCTATCCCTTTGTTATAAGCTTGCAAAGCAGCACCGAAGGTACCGGAATGAAAAACATCTAATCCAAGATTGGCACCCTGGTTGATGCCAGAAACAACCAAATCTATTTTCCCAGAACAGATATGCCCGGCAGCCATTATCACACAGTCCGCGGGAGTCCCATCAACCGTATATACCTTATCAATGCCATTAACCCGCGATTCCACTTGCTCCACACACAGTGGTCTAAGTAACGTTAGAGAAACCCCTTTTCCACTCTGATCACGGTCTGGAACAACAACTGTCAGGTCGCATATATCCGACAACCGTTGTGCAACCTCCCACAACCCTGGAGAATTTATTCCGTCATCGTTAGTCAAAACTATATTCAATGGAAACCCCATTACTCACTTAATCAAATTGCGAAACTCAAGGTAAATAAACGATATTGTTTTCTAGAGATAGTTTGTCCTCATAAACATTAATAACTTAGCCTTTTAATTCAATGAATTAATCCTATAATCTTAGACAAGTAGGACATTATCAATTAATCGTGTCGTGCCAATCTTAGCTGCTACAAGAATAATCGCATTCCCAGGCTCTTCAACACGACCAACTTCAATAAACCTACTTCCATCTGAGACACTGACATAATCAATCTCAACAGAAACTTCTAAGTCCCCAGATAAGATCTCATTTGCGACTACAGACTTCAACTTTTCAGCCGCTTTCTCCCCTGACTTCCATAACTCTCTTGCAGCAAACAGTCCACTACTTAGAGATAATGCTTTCTTCCTCTCTCTATCTGATAGATATGCATTCCGACTACTCAAAGCAAGACCATCTGATGACCTGACAGTCTCTCCAACGATAATTTCACTTCCGAGTGACAGGTCTCTATTAAGAGCCATAATGACGGCGCATTGTTGCGCATCCTTTTGACCAAAATAGGCTTTATCTGGTCGACAAATAGATAACAATTTGCAAACCACAGTTGCCACACCACGAAAATGATCTGGCCTGTATTCCCCTTCCAAACGGGTGGCAACTGACCCGACATCTACAAAAGTTTCAAACCCTTCCGGATACATCTCATCGAGCGAAGGTACAAAAACAAGATCCACACCTTCATGATCAAGTATCTCTAGATCGGATCTCATATTTCTAGGATAGCCTTCAAAGTCTTCATTTTGACCAAACTGAGTTGGATTTACAAAAATCGTTGCGGCGGTCACATCGTTTTGTGAAACAGACTTCCTTACAAGAGAGGTATGTCCCTCATGTAGAAACCCCATGGTGGGCACTAACCCAAGCGACAATTTCGCAGATTCGTTAAGATTCGCCCATTCTTGTCGGAACGCAGCAGCAGTCTCCATAATTTTCATTCTAGTAACCTGACCAACTTATTTAGATACTCAAAAACTCTCCTCAGGAGATGGAAACCTTCTATCCATGACGTCGGACACATATGACTCAACTGCATTCTGAATAGTCGTCCCTACCTCAGCATAGCGACGTGCATGTTTAGGAGAAAAGTTTGGGATCAAACCGAGAATGTCATGAAATACTTGAACCTGGCCACTGCATCCAACACCGGATCCAATCCCAATAACTGGTACAGACAGTTTTTCAGTGATCATTTCCGCAACTTCGGCCGACACAAGCTCCAACACAACGGCGTAGGCACCTGCTTCTTGAATCTCTAGAGCATCCTCCAGCAATGTTTCCGACTCACGAGATGAACGCCCTTGAACCCTGTATCCACCTATCTGGTTTACAGACTGAGGTGTTAATCCCAAGTGACCCATCACCGGAATGCCAACTTGAACAATTTTTTTGACTGCCTTTGCTACAGATAGACCCCCTTCTAACTTAACTGACTGACACCCGCCTTCTTTTAATAGTCTCCCCGCATTGCGGATTGCATCCTCATTTGAAACTTGATAACTCATAAAAGGCAAGTCACCCACAATGTGTGCCTTTTGTGTGCTCCTAACAACCATCTGAATATGTCTAATCATGTCATCCATTGTCACAGGTACCGTGGAGTCATGTCCTAGTACAACCTGACCTAGGCTATCCCCAACCAATATTATCTGTACTCCAGCTTTTTCGACGGCATAGGCAGATGTGTAATCGTATGCAGTCATCATTGGTATAGGTTTTCCGTCATCTCGCATTTTTTGGAATCTTTTGATCGAATACCTCATACTTATTCCTCTTTCTCTTCCTCCGTAGCCTCCATGTTTCGTGCTACAAGTAATCCATCCTTAAGAACGTTAATTATTTCCTTGCGAGTGGTCTCATCCAAAACCTGTTTCTCTTCTACAGGGCCCATACCGGCAAGTGCTAATTCACAATAAAATGCCAAAAGTTCTGGCTTCCTTTCTCGCAAAGCATCCAGATGCTTACGAATAGTCCCTACATCTCCTCTAGCGTATGGCCCAGCGACAGCCTCAGGTAGACCAAACGTTTCGAGATTATTTGCTACTTGTCTCATCATCGGCAACAATGCGCGTATCCCATCCGCGCGAGATCTTCCAATATGCTCCCATAACTGGGTTGTAATCGCTGCGTACTCAGTAAGCAATCCTCCTAGCATTACACCAGATATGTGATACAAGGCTTTGTCTTCAGCCGACAAGAACACTGGATGTGCACCAAGGCGCTTCGCCATTTCTTCGAGAAAAGGCGCTATTTCTTCTCCACCTTCTATGCCAAAGGTTATGCCGGACAAACTGTCAGCCCCTTCATCAATCGACATGAAGGCTTGGAGAGGATGAAAGGCTCCCGGGATTACATTGTGCTCCGCCAGGTGGTCGAACACATCTAAACTGGCAGCACCCGAGCAGTGAATAGCAGCTTGTCTGCTTCTCCACATCAGACGTTCAGATATAGATTTAATTAGATCATCCGGAGTTGTTAGAAATACAACGTCTGAAACATCAATAACATCTTGTGAATCAGTAAATGCTTTACAGCCTCTTATACGCGAAGCAAGTAATTCTGCTGAAGTGAATCTTCGGCTTGCAGCTGCGACCACACTGTAACCCACTCTTGAAAGGGCAACTGCCAGGGAACCTCCAACAAACCCCGATCCGATAATACCGATTCTAGAAGCCTTATCGAGTGTCATCGCTTCAATTTCCCAAACTTCCAGATGTATGTACTTCATTAACAGACGGAACACCCGAAACGCCGGTTGCTGACCGGACGGCATTCACAATCGCTTGAGATGTGCAGTCTACGGCAGCAGCAATTATTCTGTTTAAACTGTGTGCGTCTGCAATCTCTTGATCAGGATGAGACGCACCTCCTGTCGCAACGGCAAAAATGGTGTCTCCATCTCCTATCAAATGTGAAGGCCTAATTGATAGGGCCAAGCCGTCATGAGCAGAAGAAGCAAGTTGATTGGCTTGCGACTTGGTCAATGTTGCGTCAGTAGCAATCACCCCTATTGTGGTATTGGCTCCCAAACTTTGTTCACCAATATCCTTACCGGCAATTAAAATCTCAGACGCGCTGGCCATACTCCCGTCAGAACTCCTGGGACCCGCAACAAGATTCCCAGTATGTGGATCATGAATACTACCAATAGCATTAACAACTACCAGCGCTCCCACAGTTAATCCATTTGGAAGTCTTATTGAGTCGGAACCCAAACCACCTTTTATGGATCTGTTAGAACCCAACACTTTTGCCACAGTTGCTCCCGTACCAGCACCTACGTTTCCTTGAGCGAAAATACCCGTGGTGGCCGATTTGCAGGCATCATATCCAGCAGCACTATCAGGTCTAACGGACGAATCCCCCACAGCTAAATCATAAATTATGGCAGATGGGACAATCGGTACCACGTTCCGCCCTACTTTAAAACCAATGCCTTGTTCTTCTAGATACTTCATAACACCGTCAGCAGCAGCAAGGCCATAAGCGCTGCCACCACTCAACATGAAAGCATTAACTATTTCAACACGCTTATCCGAACCAAGAATATCCGTCTCGCGAGTCCCTGGTGAGGATCCTCTTACATCGACTCCTCCCACTGCATTTTCCCCACACAGAACCACAGTACAACCAGTCAAAGCACCCTCATGAGTCCAATGACCTACCTTTATTCCCGGAACATTCGTTATATTTTCACTACACATATTTGACCAAATAAAAAACTCCCTAAATCCTTCAGTGGAATAGGGAGCTCTTGTAACCCAAATAATCTTTAACAACCGAGCAAGCCGGCTGCAAAAATCAATCCTCAAATTAGGCTCACCATCCACATACTTGGATTGGCTGCGGGCGAACATTCTATCAGTGTCTGACATCTGATGGTAATTCTGGCAAAAATTAATCAAAAAACTTTCAGATGAAATGTCATCAAAACTCAACCTTTTCGCAGGCGTGATTCGTTCTTGTGAGAGTACCTTTAATTTGCTATAATTTTGACACTGAAAATGCTTGTGTTTTGTACCCCTTCGAATCAGGATAAAGGGGGGCTGAGGCCCTCAACGACTCCTATAAATGGGATCAAGTTATCAGAGCCGATTTACCAACCTAAATATTAAAGGTATAGGTAAATAAAATAGCACCAAAAATGGGGCCTCATTTTACAGCAAATGGAAAATTGTGGCCGCAATTATCATAAATAGATTGTCTTTTTAAAAAATCGGGAGTGTCATTGGATGGCAGCGCTTAAACAGCAGGGAGACGACGAATATTCGGCAAGTGATATCCAGGTTCTGGAAGGTATGGAGGCTGTCAGGAAGCGTCCTGGCATGTACATAGGAAGTACAGATCAACGTGGTCTTCATCATCTAATTTATGAAATTGTTGACAATAGCGTAGACGAGTTTATGGCTGGTTATTGCTCATCTGTGACAGTGGTTATCCGAGAGGACGGTTCCGTAAGAGTAGAAGACGATGGACGAGGTATACCTGTTGACAAACATCCCACTACGGGAACGACAGCTTTGGAAACCGTTATGACCACCCTTCATGCAGGTGGGAAATTCGGAGGTAAGGCTTATGCCGTTTCCGGAGGTCTACACGGTGTTGGAGCATCAGTAGTAAACGCGTTGTCAATATGGGTTAAAGCCTACGTTACCCGAGATGGAAATTTATACGAACAAGAGTATTCCAGAGGCATAACTTCTACCGAAATGACATCTCAAGTTCTTCAAAACGGATCATCTGGTCATACTGGAACTTCTATCGAATTCATGCCAGATAAAGAGATATTCGGGGAATTAGTATACGACTTCAACGTACTATCCAACCGGTTCAAAGAGATGGCATACCTCAATAAAGGATTACAAATTACCTTCACGAGTGAATGGCACTCAAGCCGTTGGCCAAATAACGAAGTGACCTACTACTTTGATGGAGGAATATCCAGCTTCGTGAGAGGCCTCAATCAAAATAGAGGGGTGGTTCATGAAAATCCAATCTATGTTGAAAATGATTTGGACGGGACTAGAGTTGAGGTCGCGCTGCAGTATAACGACACCTTCAGCGAGTACGTATATGCATTCGCCAACTGTATAAATACTGAGGATGGAGGCACCCATGTCACTGGATTTCGATCTGCGTTAACACGGGTACTCAACGATTACGGCCGCAAACAGAAATTAATAAAAAGTACCGAGCCAAATCTTTCTGGAGAGGATGTCAGAGAAGGGGTAACGGCTGTAATAAGTGTAAAGCTCAAAGACCCCCAATTTGAAGGGCAAACCAAAAACAAGCTCGGCAACCCTGAAGCACGTACGCAGGTTGAGACAGTGCTAGGTGAAGCACTCCAAATATTCCTTGAAGACAATCCTAGAGAAGGAAGAGCGATCATTGACAAATGTATGACGTCCCAGAGAGCGAGAGAAGCAGCTCGCAAAGCGCGGGAACTCATAATACGTAAAAACGCAATGGACGGTGGCGGTCTGCCAGGTAAATTAGCGGATTGCTCAGAGAAGAATCCTGAGCTTTGCGAAATATATTTGGTTGAGGGGGATTCGGCGGGTGGTACAGCCAAAATGGGAAGAGACCGGCGATTTCAAGCAATTCTTCCACTCTGGGGAAAGATTCTTAATGTCGAAAAAGCTCAACCTGACAAAATTGTCTCTCATGACGCAATCCGCTCCATGATTACAGCAATTGGAGCAGGAGTGGATTCTAGAGTTGGGGTTGAAGAGGAGGGAACCGGATTCGACCTGGAAAAGCTCCGCTACCACAGAATAATAATAATGTGCGATGCTGATGTAGACGGCTCACACATTCGCACATTGCTCCTGACTTTCTTTTTCCGGCATATGAGACCATTAGTAGAGCATGGACACCTTTATATAGCACAACCCCCTCTGTACAAGATCAATGTTGGCAAGAAGGAACAGTACGTATATACAGAGGGTGAACGCGAAGAGCTTATGGAACAACTCAGAAGCAAAAGAACCGTACATTTGCAGCGTTACAAAGGTCTAGGAGAAATGAACGCAAACCAGTTGTGGGAAACTACAATGAATCCCGAATCTAGAACATTGTTGCAAGTTGATGTCGAAGACTTTGGGCAAGCGGCTGATGAGTTTGAGCGACTGATGGGAGATGAGGTTGAGCCACGGCGAAACTTCATACAAACCAACGCTTTGGAAGTGGCTAATCTAGATGTTTAGGGGAGATGATTGGGATTGATCGCAAGGAATTAACCTCTCTGAATCATCTCCTCAAGCGAAAAATCTTCACTCTTGACCCAATCGAATTGATCAGATTCACGCTTGGTGACTTTTGCTGACTCATCTATCACATAATCTGTCAGATCTACCGGGAAAACCACCACCCCATTCATATCGGCATGTACCACATCTCCATGATTGACCAGAACACCGCCTACTTCTACCGGAACCATAGTTTCATCAAGTCCAAAATTTCCGTGTGCAGGAACTAAGCCCACTGAAAACATGTGAAATCCCATGTCATGAACCGTTTCTACATCTCTCACGCCACCATCTGTAACTAGACCTACTGCCCCGACTCTTTTTGCTACATTGGCCATACCATCCCCAAAATGACATCCATGGAAAGGTCTGGGCCCAACATCCTTGGCAACAATAACCACTGGAACGGGCATGTCATTTATGGCCCGTAAGCACTCATACCACAGACTCCTGCTGCGCGGTTTACCAGTGGTAGTTGTATTAAAAGTGGCGGTTACAGCCTGTCCAACCATTACCCCAAGGTCTGGGAACTGGCACCGTATATTCCAACCCATAAATCCTTCTGTATTAGATCTTGTAGGATGAGTTTCCACGGCGTTGGCTACAGTGGGTGTATCAATATTCCTAAGGGATCTTATTTGATCTTCTGTTAAAAGTTGCACGGCGTTTCACCCCTTGTCTCACTATTCTTTATATTCAAACGGTATACTTCAATCCCACATAGAAGTCGAAAAATAACGCTCGCCAATGTCATTGAATATCGTAACTATATTCCCAGATTTTAATGAACTCGCAACTTCAATTGCTCCTAATAAGTAAGCCCCAGAGGATTGTCCAGCGAATATACCTTTTTCTGCCATTAAGCTAGACACCTCATAGGCTCTAAGCGTATCTATGTGTAACATTTGATCAACTACTGACCTATCAAATGTTTCAGGAATGATATGACCCTCGCCTAAAGGTTTAAGCCCCTCGACTCCTGGCCATTCCTCAAAATCTATGCAAATGACCTGTATGTCAGGATTTGTTTCCTTGAGGCGTCTACCTATCCCACTAATTGTTCCTCCAGTACCTACCCCAGCAACGAAATGTGTAATAAATGGCGCTTGATCCAGCAGCTCTACTGCAGTGGTTTCATAATGTGCCAACGGATTATTTAAATTGCTGTACTGGTCACAATAAAAGTATCTATCAGGGTTCTTTTGGAACCTCCGTTTCACCTCATATAAAGCTTCATCGTAGCCTTTCTGAGCATCTGTGAAAACCAAATTAGCACCGTGAGCTACTAAACGTTTTTTCCGTTCTTCGCTAGCGTTCTCTGGCATAACAAGTTCAACGGGATATCCGAGTATAGCCCCAATCATCGCATACGCTATCCCTGCGTTACCAGAAGTCGCATCCAGTATTATTTTATCTGGGGTCAATGTTCCGTCTATTATTGCCTCAGCAAGCATACGAAGAACGGGTCTATCTTTAATTGAGCCACCTGGATTCAGATGCTCAAATTTTGCATAAATAGAAGCTTCTCCTATATCAGCTATCTCTTGGGGAATATCAAGCTCCACTAAAGGCGTGTTCCCAATAGCTGTTAAAGCTGGATATTTATCTATAAAGTCTTGGATTTTTGCAGCGTATGGCACTTATCTAATGTCACTTTCAACAATATCGTTCCAAATCATATTTAGGCAAAGCCTTCTGTTTCTAGCATGACAGAAAAAGCACTTAGCACATATTCGAGTATATATTTCAGTTTACCAGCAGTCTAGCAGCTAAACAGAATCCAACTCACATGAAGTGCACAATTAACTATTGAGAGCTGCCCATTAGGTGTATAACATGATCAATCAGGATAGAGCTTAGATCTCATGAACAAAAACATGTTTCAGCATAAGATTGATGGATTGCGATCAGAGATTGAGCGCCATAATAGGTTGTATTTTGTCGAAGATGACCCCGAAATTGGGGACAGCGAGTACGACGAACTGATGCGGGAACTCGCACAAATAGAAAAGGAAAATCCAGAACTTGTAATTCCCCAATCACCAACGCAACGTGTCGGTTCAGATCCACTATCCGGGTTCTCTCAGATTGACCATCAAATACCTTTGTTAAGTTTAGGCAACGCTTTCGACGACGATGACCTCTACGGGTGGCATAACCGAATGTCAGGATTAATCGAATCTGATAAATTCGCACTCGCCTGTGAATTGAAATTCGACGGTTTAGCAGTAGCTCTAATATATGAGAACGGTTTATTCGTTCAAGGAGCCACGAGAGGCAATGGTGCGACGGGAGAAGATATCACATCCAACCTTAAAACTGTCCGTAGTATTCCCTTACAACTGGTTGGTGCTTACCCAGCCAGATTTGAAGTTCGAGGAGAAGTATATTTCCCAAAATCTGAATTCAAAAAATTCAATGACGACCGAGAAAAAAATGGTCTTGCGACATATGCCAATCCTAGAAATACAGCAGCTGGATCTCTCCGGCAGCTTGACTCTGCAGTCACCGCTCAGAGACCTTTAGACATCTTCATCTACGCTCTAGGATGGGTAGAAGGTGATTTTGAAATTCCTGAAACACACATTAAGTGTCTTGAATATCTCAAGACACTAGGATTCAAAATCAATCCGTTCAATGAATTAGTTTCCGGGGTGGAAGATGCAATTGGCTTTCATAAAAAATGGTTACAGGACAGAAACTCAATAGACTACGACTGTGACGGAGTTGTAGTAAAGATAGACAGCTTTGACTATCAACAGCATGTAGGTACAGTAGGAAGAGAACCTAGATGGGCTATTGCATACAAGTTCCCGTCGGCCCAATCTATAACCAAACTTTTAGACATCCATGTAAATGTAGGACGAACCGGAACAATTAACCCATATGCCATACTTGAACCAGTTATTGTAGGGGGCGTGACAGTAAAACAGGCAACACTACACAATGAAGATTATATAAATTCAAAAGACCTCAGAATTGGGGATCGTGTGGTGGTGGAAAGAGCTGGAGAAGTAATACCTCAGGTAGTTAGTAGTCAAAAAACCCATCGGAATGGAACTGAACAAAAATTTTTGATGCCTCGAGAGTGTCCTAGCTGCAAATCCCCGACAACAAGGAAACCTGATGAATCTGCAGTTTATTGCACGAATAGTTCCTGTCCTGCACAGTTGGTTAGGTTGGTAGAGCATTTCGTTAGCAAATCTGCAATGGACGTTGACGGAGTGGGTGGGAAACTAGGCAGCTCGCTTATTCAAAGCGGACTAATATCAGACGTGGCAGATATATATACTTTAAGAAGGAAAGAGCTCGTAAGCCTAGAGAGAATGGGCGAAAAGAGTACGTCCAACGTAATAGAAGCTATCGCTGCCAGCAAAGAGAGACCCCTGTCACGACTTCTGGTGGCACTAGGCATATCACACGTAGGAACTGAGGTAGCCGAGAACATTGCCAACCGATTTGGAACTATGGATGAGATTATGAAAGCCTCTTTGGAATCCTTCACAGATATCCCTGACATAGGCCCAAAAATTGCTGAAAGCATCACAAATTACTTCCAATCCACATCTAATATATTACTGATACACAAGTTGAGACTAGCTGGAATTAACATGAATGAGAACAGCGACATAGGTTCGTCAGAGCCGCAGGTCCAGGTTTTACGTGATATCAGATTTTGCGTAACCGGGCGACTAAAACAGTTCAGCCGTTCTGAAATTCAAGATCGAATCAAAGAATTGGGCGGAAATGTAAGCGGGTCCGTGTCAAGCCGTACAAACTACCTAGTCGCAGGTGAAGAAGCAGGCTCTAAACTATCAGACGCCGCTCGAATAGGCATACCAGTATTATCTGAGGACGATTTCCTGGCAATGATTCATCAACGCCCTTTTTATGATGATGACGCATAATATCTAGTCAATATAAATAAGGCAAAACATCACTCAGGAAAATGTCTAATTGTTTCTCCTGATCAAAAGATGCGAATCTGACTATAACGGTTTGGGCACCAGCTTTCTCATAACTACCGATCCTACTTACGACCTCTTCAGCGGGTCCCCATGGTCCCCATCGATCCTGCCAAATATTAATTCCATAGTAAAGTTTGAGAAATTTATCCGCCTCCTCCGCTGCAAATACTCTGTCCTTGTGCATGTTAATAGTCATATAAAAAGCTTTTTCGAGGCCAGCGTTGTCAATTCCTAGCTTATCAGCATGATCTCTTATTCTAGTCAGGGCTAGAGAGTATTCTTCAGGATAATCTGATATTGATATGGACCCATCACCCAACATGACCCTCTGGAATTGCCGTTCCAACTTAGAGCGCCCATGGGCCGCCACCAACACCGGTACGCCGTTCAATTGCGGGGAAACAGGCTTAATAGACACGTTATCCACGTCAAAATGACGCCCATGAAACGTAACTTTTTCACCTCGCGTCAGAGGTTTGAATATTTTTAACAACTCTTCAAGTCGACCACCCCTATACTTTGGGTCTATTCCAGCATTCTTCCATTCAGCCCTTTGGGCCTCATTAAAAGCCCCCCCAACTCCCATTCCAAGAATGATACGCCCCTTGGAAATCAAGTCGACAGTAGTAGCAGCGTGAGCAAGTGAAACAGGATGCCTCAATGGACCTAGCATGACAGCAGTTCCTAGACGCACTAAAGAGGTTCGAGATGCAATTGCTGAAAGGGTAGTGAGAGGCTCAAGTCTTGGCTTGGCTGTGAGGCTATCACCCACCCATACTGAGTCTATACCGGCTTCCTCAGAAGTTACAGCCATTGAGATTAATTGCTCAATATCGTCAGGCTGGTCTCCCTGCATCAGCAACCCTCTGGTGGGCATTAAGATCCCAACATTTAGTTTATTTGTCATTTGCCATTACTCCAATCTATCCTTAGGAACCGCTCCTAACCTGTCTGTAAATCCAGGTTCTATTTCCTCGCAACGGACCAGGTCCTTCTCAGTATCCAAATCTAGAGTGAATCCAAATGGTCTTACAATTTTGTAATCCAACGTATTACCCTCAGCATACTCACAATGTCTTCTAAAACTGTCCACTCCCAACAGTGGTATGAAATCAGATGACGGAGGAATCAACATAGCATTAGTTCCACCATCAGATTCGGATGGAACAAACACGAAGATTTCACCATCTTCTGACGATTTAATGACATCTTCAATATCATTGCTGGTAATAAATGGAACATCACCAGGAATATAGATATACGCCCTTCCAGAATTTTTTATGATATCCGACGCCATCTCCACATCACCATTTAGATCCTGACCCAATACATCCACCCATCTCACAGGTCCGAATTCCCGTCCCTCTATCAACTGTTTTAGAGAATTAAACTGACTACCTGCAAGTACAATATCGTCAACTGCTGAACAAACCGCCGCTTGGATAACACGTATTAACATGTTCACTGTAAGTTCTGACCGTTGTGAACAGCTAAGCAGTCCAGACAATCGTGTCTTCGAATGATGGGGTTCCTTTACGGGAATCAGAATGGTAACCGGAGGCATCAATTAATAATCCAAGCTCAATATTTCTTGGGCGAGAGTCCTCTTTTGTTGATCATTGTTCATGATGGTGTTAGTGACGACAACTCTCATACCAAGTTTTTCAATCGACGACGCTAGATCAACGTCAACACTATCTATGATGAAAACATCGCACAAACCAACATAACGTTTTGCCACACCAACACAGGAAACCTCATGTCCAAGCTCTCTCAATATCTTCCCTGCTGGTCCCTTTATAGCTTCTCCCCCCACGATAGGACTTACCGATATTCGTGAGCCACGAAAATTTTCAATTTTCTTCCGAACGCCAGGTACAGCAAGAATAGGATCAACGCTTAAAAAAGGATTCGAGGGACAAAACACTAACAAATCACTCTGATCTAAAGCTGTCACAAAACCGGGAGAAGGACTACATTCTGAAGGTGAATCGAATTTGAGTGATATTACTCGAGGTTCACATCTGTTTTTTACAAAATACTCCTGAAATGACATATCACTTACTTCAGTAACGACAATCGTCTTGAGTATGTCATCGGTCATCGGAAATATAGGATGAGTTATCCCTAATGAAGAACACATACTATTGGTAACTTCAGAGAGTGTATTGCCCTGACTTAGTAAGTCTGTCCTCCTTATGTGAGTCGCCATATCTAAATCGCCTAAATTGAACCAAGTATCAGCCCCGTATTGATTCAGTCTATTTAAAGATCTAAAAGTTTCTCCACTTATCCCCCAGCCTGTGTCAGGATTAGCGATACCCCCAAGTGTATACATGACTGTGTCCAAATCAGGAGAGACGTGCAAACCATAAAATTCTTCATCATCTCCGGTATTAACAACGATCGCAAGGTTACCGTCATCGAGAATATCACTTAAACCTAATGCTAATTTCGCTCCTCCAACCCCTCCTGCAAGAGCAAGTACTTTTAAGTTCTCCAATAATTAACTCCCTCTCCACTGCAATTCGGGCGCTCGGCTAATATTCCCAAAAGTATCTCACAGTAAAACTCAACAGTTCCAAATCGTATGTTTTAAATTAATTAGGGTCGGTTTTGCCCTCGTGCTAGAATCGAAATGGTTCGCTTATGATATTTCATATGTTAATCGGGCCAAATATCCACTTGGAGAATAAACAATACACATCTCCAACATCTCTATTTCAAATTTTCGAAACTACACTCAGCTGGAGTTGAATCTACCAGAAGGCTTAACCCTGCTAACAGGGAAAAACGGACATGGAAAAAGCAATCTCTTAGAGGCTTTATATATGCTCGCTATGGCCAGATCTGCGAGAGCGTCGATAGAGCGGGAACTAATTAACCATAATTCTGCCCCCACATCTGAACAAGAGCTAACTTACGCCAAAGTGAGTGCAAACACCCATAACGGTGAGTTATCAAACAAAATAGAAATCCACTATAGGTGTCTGTTTTCAGAAAATAAAGACGGCTTTGCAACACAAAAATATATACGGATTAACGGTAGCCCAAAACGGTCATCCGACCTGATAGGAACGCTAAACGCTGTACTTTTTACAGCAGATGATCTAGATATTGTATTCGGGAACCCGACCGTAAGGCGTCGGTATCTCGACATTCTCATATCCCAGATAGACAAACACTACCTTGAGGCATTAAAACGTTATCAAGAGGCGAACCGACATAGGAATCACCTACTAAGATCTATCAGAGAAGGTGTATCTACACAAGACGAACTACAGTTTTGGGATGACCAATTGGCACAACATGGTTGTGAAATCATAAAAACTAGGATGAAAGTAGTTGATAGGCTGTCTGAACTGTTGAAGCCTTTCCATATGCAGTTGGACACCGCTAAAGAATCGCTGCAGTTATTGTATCGCCCTACAATACCTGGGGAGGAAGAAACTCCAACCTCCAGTTCAATACTGGTAGCACTAGAAAAATGCAGAGCCAAGGATATAGCACAGGGTTCAACATCAGTTGGCCCCCAGCGTGATGATATGTCTATATTGATAAATCAAAATGATGCAAGCCGATATGCGTCAAGGGGGCAGGCAAGAACGGCTGTATTAGCCTTAAAGCTGGCAGAATCAACTTACCTTAAAGAGCGTCGGGGCAGCGAACCACTACTACTATTGGATGACCTGTTATCAGAACTCGATGCCACCAGACGACGCCAGATTATGGAGCATATCACCCAGTACCAACAATGCATTGTGACGAGTGCAGAACTCGACTCTATTCCAAACGAGTTCGTTTCGGTAGCTAACAACCTTCTCGTTGACAATGGAACGATTACTTCAGCCTAAGTGTCCGAAAAAGTTTTCGAGTGGTAGTAGAATCTAACACAGCGAAAATAAACATACATTTAAGTCCAATTTGATGACCACCGATAACTTTAATATTGATGAATCCGCAGTCCGATCTGCAGCACAATCCTTGTTTGACTCGTCTTACACGATAGCTCTTGTAGGGGCGGGAATCTCAGTCGAGAGTGGAATCCCAACTTTCCGTGGCCCAGGAGGGCTGTGGACAAAATTAGGAGAACCTTCTGGAAATGGGTATGAAGATTTCCTAAGAAACCCGGAATCCTGGTGGCTACAAAATCTAGATCAACAGATTGACCCAGAAAGAACAAAATTTAGAGAAGCTATAGATAGAGCCACACCAAACAAAGGTCATTATGCTCTGGTTGACCTAGAGGAAATAGGTACTTTACAACATCAGATTACCCAAAATGTTGACGATCTGCATTTCAAGGCAGGCTCTAAATCAGTGACTGAAATTCATGGGAATCGGACAATGCTTAGATGCATCGGATGTGAAGCACGATGGCATAAAAGTAAGTTTCCCACTGGAGAGATTATGCCGGGTGTGACCGGTCCATCAAACAATTTCCCGCCAATGTGTCCTGATTGTGGGTCTCCAGTCAAGTCAGATACAGTGATGTTTGGAGAACCAATACCCAGCGGAACCCTAGATTCATGTTTCCTACAAAGCTCAAAAGCAACTTGCATAATCGTTATAGGAACATCCGCCACCGTATATCCAGCAGCAAGTTTCCCACAGGATATCCAGGCAGCTGGGGGCATTTTAATAGAGGCAAATCCAAATGAAACACCTCTGACGAGTATCGCCAACATAACACTTCGAGGACCCACAGCAATAACCCTTCCTGCCCTAGTAGAAACAGTGAACCTCATAAAGGCCGAATCGAGATAATGTCTGGAATTAAGCCGGCAACGATCCTGGCCGGACTCAGCCATATATCAACGGTAATATCAGCTGTGATACTCATGTTTATACCTCTATTTGCAGGAACTGAAATAGTCGCTCAGTCAGGAGGCTTAAATCAGCTATCTGAAACAAAATTAACCCTGATTGAGATGAATGGAACAGGGGCCATGCTGACACTCATTTTCCCTTGGGTTGTAACAGGCTTATCGGTTGTGTCAACAATTATGGGTGCTCCAGAAAGAAAGGAAACAAAAAAGGTACTATGGCGATGGAGGTCTTATTCCTGGGGTGCAGCTATCGTCATGGCCTTCTTTGTAGCACTAAGCTTCACAACGTTAGGTATTTTCTACATTCCAGCATTATCACTAGTTATAGGTGCCGCGATTTTCAATAAATAACATAAGTTGATAGGGGGCAATATTATGCGATATGACTTCATCGTTGTGGGTGCTGGTTCTGCAGGTTCTGTGGTCGCCTCAAGATTGTCTGAGGATCCCAATAAATCGGTACTTTTGCTGGAAGCAGGTCCTGACTATCCAGACTTCGAAACTCTCCCCAACGATTTAAAAACAGGATGGGCCACAGGAGCAGATCTCGCTGTGGGCGGAGAACACGACTGGCAACTCCACGGTAGAGCCTCATCTATGGCCGAAAATATGGAGGTCCCAAGAGGAAAAGTTACTGGAGGGACGAGCGCTATAAACGGGCAAGTATTTCTCAGGCCGGTACCCGATGACTTTGATCGCTGGGCCAAGTTCGGCAATTCCGAGTGGACATACGAAAAATCCTTACCTTATTTGATTAAAATCGAGACTGATCTTGACTACAGTGGCGATTTCCATGGTAAGGAAGGTCCCATTTTAGTTCACAGGCATAAACTTGATAGTCTCACCGATGATCAATTGGCTTTCTATAAAGCATGCAGGGAAATGGGATTTCCAGACAATTATGACCATAATCTACCTGACTCCACGGGAGTCGGACCTTATCCCTTAAACAATCCCAATGGCATAAGATTCAGCACTGCACTGGGATACTTGAGTGAGTCGAGGCATCGACTCAACCTAACAATACGAGCGAACTGCGTAACAAACCGAGTGATTTTTGATGGTGAAAAGGCTGTAGGTGTAGAGGTATTTAGTGAAAATGAAACGTACACATTAGAAGCCAACGAAGTAATTCTAAGCGCCGGAGCAATCGCCTCCCCACAGTTACTAATGCTTTCAGGTATAGGGCCGGCTAACCAACTTGAACAGCAGAATATTAGCGTCATTAGAAATGTTCCAGGAGTGGGGAAAAACCTACGTGACCATCCAACAGTCCATACTAGGTGGAAACCAAATCCCAACTTCGAACTACCTGAAGAATCTATAGGACCACAGAAGGTAGCACTTAGGTACACTGCCGATAATTCCCCATATATCAATGACATGATTATGGTAATGCGATATAACCATGACATAGGCCGGGAGATAGGACGGGAGAATAGTCTAGATGAATCAAGACAATCTGTGGAATATGGCCCTCTCGTAATGTCTGTAGGAATATATCTCGCGGAAAGTACAGGAGAATTAAATCTCCAGTCTCCAGACATCAATATTCAGCCATATTTGGATTACAACATGCTGAGTTCTGAATTCGACATGAAACGCCTTAGAGATGGAGTTAGACTTTCAGACCGTATTGGATCATCCCAGGCTTTCAAAGATCTAGTTGAAAAGCGTGTAGAGCCCGACGACGAGACGTTAAATGATGACTCCAAGCTTGATACTTGGATGTTGCAAAATGTTCTTACAATGCATCACATATCAGGCACATGCAAGATGGGACCAGGGTCAGATGGATCCTCCGTTGTTGATCAGTTCGGAAGAGTGCACGGCATCAAAAACCTCCGGGTATCAGACGTCTCCATAGTACCGGAATGCCCAAGAGCAAATACAAACATAGCAGCTATGTTAATAGGTGAAAGAACTGCAGACTTCATAGCAGAAGGGGGATAAAATCCTGCCTTATATATGTGCTAACTTTGGCATCACCTCATCTGCCAGCAAAGCCATAGAATTTATCCAGTGTTCTTTGGGTTCCCACTCATGTCCCATGGCCAGAAGAACGCCAAACCCTCCGACGTCATCATAAAGTTTTTTGATTTGCTCAAGTGCATCATCGGGGCTACCGACAATCCATAAATTGTCCATCAGATACTCAACATCTACATCTGAATCCGGCAAGTTGATATCAGATTTCATGTTTTCTTTTGTCGAAAGCAAATTAAACCAGTATTTTTCGTAATCCCTTTTCAATACCCCCTCCATCACATGTTTCCGCGCCTCCTCTGTCGTATCCGCTATGTAGACTTCACGAGCAATACGCCACTCCTTCCTGTCCGGCACCAGATTCGCCTTCTTAGCACCATCAGTAACTGCATCCCAATGGGTTTTTATAACCCGGTTATGCAAAAGATTAAGACTAATAGGAATCCAACCGTTCTGCCCAGCGATAACAAGAGTCCCTGAATATGGAGAGCCGCCGCCGAGTGCAATAGGCGGATGAGGTTTCGTATATGGTTTAAGATGAAACCGTAGACCAATATTATCTTCCGGTTCCGGGATTCGAAAGCTCCAGTGATCTGACTGATAAAACCCAGGTTCCGGATTATCCCAAACCCTCAAAATAGCCTTCAGAGTTTCACTCGTATAAGCTCTTCTGTCATCGGAATCGGGATCAAACCCAAACATTTCGTAATCACCTCGAGTGGAACTAGACCCAACACCCCAAATAAATCTTCCCTGAGCCATATGGTCAAGCTGAGCCACCCGGTGGGCCAGCATCATTGGATTATGATTAGGCATACAGTGAACACCGGTTCCTAATCTAATATTTTCTGTCATTCCTAACGCCTGTGCTATCAACAAGTCAGGGACAGGAATATTTTCCCATTCAAAGGTGAAGTGTTCCCCAATGTATGCTTCAGCAAATCCAAGCTCATCTAACTTCACTAGCTGTTTGAGATCACTCTCCAAGGTTTCTGTAATATTTGAACCCGGAGGATGCAGAGGCATCGTAAAAAATCCCGCTTTCATATTTTCTTATCCTTTCAAAATGCAATTTTCATGATCTACCTGAAAATTGCCTAATTTTACTTGTCACTACCTGTGACATCGCATCTACAGAGATATCCATTATTTGGCCAAGATCTAAATCCTTATCATCCAAACTGGAGGAAACCGAACTGATGAATGCACTTCGTATCTCAGTGTTTACATTAAATTTTCTCACTCCTAAATCAATAGCACGAGATATCATCCACTCCGGCAATCCTGAAGCTCCATGCAATACTAGAGGGACAGAAACAGAGCTATCTATCTCTGCAAGTCTGTCAAAATCCAATTTTGGTTCTTCGTGGTATCTACCATGTATATTACCCACACACACCGCCAGAGCATCTATGTGGGTACTACGGCAATAATCCGCACTCTGGGCAGGGTCAGTTAACAAAGATTCATATTCTGGTATGGTCAAGCCATCTTCCGTGCCCGTGAGACGACCTAGTTCTCCCTCCACAAATCCTCCAAATTCACGTATTTTATTAACTGCTTCAAGGGTAAAGTCTATATTTCTCTGATATGAGAGCTGTGACCCATCAGCCATAATAGATCGCAAGCCAAGGGAAACGGCACTATCAATTTCATCTTGTTTTCCACAGTGATCAACATGAACGGAGGTGGGCATTGAGGACCTCTTCGCAACTGCCACGGTCAAAGCGACCAAAGGTACTCCGACAGATTCCAATGAGGTAGGCGAAATTTGTAATATCACAGGAAGACTTTCTAGTTCAGAGGATCGGGTTACAGCAACTGCTCCCTCAAGGTTGTATACATTGAAGGCACCGACAGCAAAGCATTCCTTTTCGGCGATATCAATAATTTCCCTCGTTGAAACTAACATAAGATTCCTAGACCCAAATCATGGAGAAAGCTTACGCACAACGGCAGCGATTGAATCAGGAACTCCTACATTTCCTGGGTAGAGAACCAAATGAGTCCCAGGAAATTTGGTCTCCTCTCCGAGTCTGAGAACTAAAACCCCTGGTTGTATTTGACCTGGAATTATTGCCCGAACCATTCCAAGGCCATTAACCGTAACATTTGAAGATGTCATCCCTCCCTTGGAAATAATGTAGCGAGGTGTAATATCTATAAGCTTTACAATCTCTGTCATCGCATCCGTAACTTTAGCCCCAATACGCAGATACTCTTCCGGAGACGAACCCGTCACCACTTCCCTACTAGTGAACACTGTGACATCTTGAGAGTTTCTAAGAGCGTCGTTTACTTTCGTAACTATTGAAGCCACTACATCAAGTTTTTCCGCAAGAACAGACTCAACCTCTAACTCTATTCCTACCATCCCTGGAATTTTTAGTACATTTTCTAGTTGAAAAGTACTACCGGGAACGTGCGACCCAACTAGTATGAGAGCACCGCTTTCATCTGAATTGACTATCTGTTCCTTAGATAGCATATCGTGGGAGTCTTGACCAATTCTAGACCTGACAAACGAAGCCGAAGTTCTACATAAAAAATTCTTCCCTTTAGCTTCTGCCCTCAAAACTGCAAGTGTGAGGACGTTCAAATCACTCATCGCCGCAGCATTAACGATACATACTCTCCCTTTCTCGAGATTAGTTAGTATGCTCTCAACCTTGTCGGGACCACCTTCTCTTATATCCTCTATTGAAATAGACGTAACGTCCTCAGCAGATAACCGACCCTTGTATTTCTCCTCCATCCACTCCTTCAAGTTAGAAGCTTTGTATCCAAACGCCGTGTCTTCAGCAAATGGCGTCTGCCCTACAGGAATTAGATTCTCCCCATCGGACACGTATTGAACATCATTAATCGTGTAGCGCCCACCTTGAATAAAAAATGGGACAAATAACAAGGAATCAAATCCTTGTATTCCTTGTTCGTGTATAGAGTCTGCCAAAGCCTCTACTTCTTCAGGAAAATAACCCCGAAGAGTTGAATCAGAACGAGATATAACTGAGAATTTTTCCCCAAGTTCTCCGGAAGCCTGCAAAAGGTTCTTTCCTACTAGCCTATTCGTATCTACTGCCTCAGACAAAGTTAGAGCGCGGCTGTTTATAAGAAGAAATGAGGCCTCTTCAGGCGTGCTAAATTCGTTGACAATAGACTCAACCGACCAATCCGTTAAAAGCGATACGTTACGTACGGTCTGAGAGCCGGTCGGATCATCATCTAAAACAAACACCTGGGTTGGATTGGCGTCTATTTCCTTTCTAATCTCAGGAATCAGGTCATAGCTCCATGGATCAGGAAGTGAAGCGAGCGTCTCCTTCAGAGGAACTACAGCGGGTATTGAAAGAGATTCACTCACGCCGGCTCGAACATAGGAAGAGCTATTTCACCCTCGCCTTGGTCATGCCAATTCAACTTAACACGCATACCGCACGATATATCATTTACAGGGTCCGCGACATTAACAATATTGCTCATGATCCTAAAACCTTCATCTAAATCAACGTATGCCAAAGCATAGGGGCCAAGATCTTTGAAAGCAGGGTGCCTACTCTGCAGGATAACGCTGTATGTGTATACCACGCCATCCCCCTTTGAGGTATTCCAGCTCGTTTCCAACGAACCGCACGAGGGACAATGAGCCCTCGGGTAAAATATAACCTCAGAGCAACTGTTACATGTCTGGTATTTTAGTTCCTTATTTTTGGTGGCCTCCCAGAAAGGTTCTGTGTCAGGCTCCGGAAATCTCGGCTGTGGTCTGAGTGGTGCATTCTGTGTCATTCTGTTACTCCATTTATCAATAGTGTTACATTCGTCGTGAGTTGCATTTAGTCGGCTGCAAGTATTGTCGCTGACGTAGAATGCCGAGACCCTAGTTGGCCTCCGTTACCCACAGCAACTGCCAACCTTGCATCATTTACTTGAGCGGTAGATTCTCCCCTCAATTGACGAGCCGACTCTAGAAGAAGAAATATTCCTCTTTCTCCCGGATGGTTAGAAGACAGACCGCCACCGTCTGTATTCAAAGCGGGACCGCCAGACTGATCAAACTTCAAAATACCAGAACTAACGTAATCCCCCCCTTCCCCCTTAGAACAGAAACCTAAATCCTCAATCATGCACATCACAGTAATTGAGAACGAGTCATATGCCATGAGAATATCTATCTCATCTGGTGTTACCCCCGCATCTGCAAAAGCCCGGGGTCCAGACTGGGCACCAGCACTTACCGTTATATCCCCACCGTTTTCTCTGTACTTCGTTGCCTCACCACCCCCAATAATCCAAACCGGTTTTTTCGAACAGTTATTGGCTATCTCTTTGGAGGCTATCACCACCGCACCGCCTCCATCGGATACCATGCAACACTCCAAAAGGTGCAATGGCCAAGCGATGAGACGAGAATCGATTACATCCTGAGTGGTTATTTCATTTACACCAACAAATTCCAGATCGGTCATAGCTTTAACCGCCTCTGGATTTCTCATCGCATGGTAACGAGTGGCCACAGATATGTTAGCGAACTGCTCGTCAGTCGTTCCATATTGATGCATGTGGCGGGCTTTAACCATGCCATAGTTAGAAATCAGGGTCATACCCCACGGATCTTCCATATTATTAAATGGAGTTGGTAACCCTTGTCCTGTTGCTCCACCCGTACCAATTGCGCGTCGGTCCGAGTGTGCGGTAGATCCGTAAGTCAGTAAAGCCACATTGGCCTTTCCTGTAGCTATCATAGTGGCTGCATGATTAGCCTGAAACTCGTACGAAGAACCACCTACAGATGTAGTGTCTATGAGGTCTGGCTTCAGGCCTAAGTATTCAGAAATACCTAAACCTCCAATATTTTGGTGGGTTCCTGTGTCATAAACTGCGTCTACGTCTTGCCAGTTAAGGCCCGCATCGGAGAGAGCCTTGGCAGCGGAGGCCGCTTTAATCTGCAAGGAACTTACCCCGGGTGCTACTCGCAATGGATATTCGTGAATTCCGACAATAGCCGCTTCGCGCCTCTGGGACATATGGATCTCCTTCAACTAATGTTCAAATTATAAAAAATAAGCCATCTTGTGACTCTAGGAATGCAAGTTAGCACAGGGATATCGGAGCGTCAATTACGAGAATAAATCACCGATGCAGGTCTATACGTACAATAGAGTAAATATGAAAAATATCCCTGAGAATTCTGTCCCTTACCCCTCAAAGTTTTGTGATTTATGTGGCACGGAACTTAACAACCAGACATATAAATGCTGTCCTTCATGTGGTAATGAAATAATCGACTATTCAATCAGCGCAACTCAATCATTCATGAGCGCAGCTAGTAAGGGAAGGAACGAGCCCTGGCGATACGTCGTAGGAATCGTAGTGACATTGATAATCTGGCAGTTAATAGGGCCACTTCCGTTTCTGGGAGCCTGTGGAGCTCTAAGTATAGTAGAAATATTGGGGTTTAATTGTGACCTCAATCATATGTCCATGACTGGACCGTCGCTAGTTCCAGGGTTTTTCCTAGCGATGCTGACATTTGTAATAGGGTTGATAGGACTTAGGTGGACTATAAAATGGATCCACAGAAGAGGCCTACTCCAAGTTCTCACAGGAAGAAGTCGATTTGACCTACACCGATTTTTCTTTTCTTCCATTGTAGTTTTAGCATTTTCCTTTCTGTCACTTTTAGCGGGACTTTCGATTGGGAACAGTGATGTTTTGGGAGGACAAATCACAAGAAATTCGATAGGCATTGACTGGATACTTCTCTCAATAACCGCCCTTATGTTAGTCCCCATCCAGGCAGGTACAGAGGAACTATTCTTCAGGGGATATGTGCTGCAAGGTTTAACTCGTCTTACAAAAAATCGTCTGTTTCTAGCCTTGGCTACTTCCCTTATATTCACAATTGTGCACATCGCAAACCCAGAGCCATGGGAATACGGGGTCTCCGCATACATTCTCAGCATATTCTTAATGTCTTTATTTATGTCTCTTATAACCATATTCGACGGTGGCCTCGAATTAGCCATAGGTTTCCACACTATGAACAATTTATGGTCATTTTTGATTCTTGGCCTAGAAAAAGCAGTGATACCAACCACTACTTTATTTACGTTAAATGTGGCATCTTTAGACACAGTCAACGCTATAATTCCTGGCATAGTACAGTTCGCACTGCTATTTGGCATATTTAGCTGGCGCTACCGGTGGTTTAACAAGAATATTTCGTCCACAAAGGGCGGCAGACCTATTATTTAAAGGCCCTCTAAACAGTGAAAGGCAAGACACATGAGCAGCAAAGCATTAATTCGCAGTATAACTCTAACAAAATATAGGTTCCCGTTTGAAAATGTGGGCCATGACCTTGGTTTCGCGATGGGTCCTTTCTACGAACCAGGAAGTACAGGTTCTCGCACAGTCCTTGGCATAAGAATCGAAACCGATATAGGAATCTCTGGGGAGTATATGAGCATTGCCCCAGGAACATTTGAGCAGATTCAAAGCTTCGGGGGTTTTCTTATTGGAAAAGATGCTACCCACCGGGAGCTATTTTACAACCAAGCAAAAACACTTCTACGAAAACAGGACAGAATGGGAATCGGTCCGATAGATATAGCTCTATGGGATTTGGCGGGGAAAATGCAAAATACCCCCATATACAGGATGTTGGGCGGTTATCGGGAAAAATTACCAGCTTATGCAAGTACCTATCATGCCGATAAAACAGATGGAGGACTTAACAGCCCCGAAGCCTATGCTGATTTCGCAGAGCAGTGTCTTCAAATAGGGTACAAAGGGTTCAAAATACATTCCTGGGCACAGGCGGAAATACAGAGGGAAATAGATACTATTCATGCCGTAGGCTCTCGAGTGGGAGGAAAAATGGCTTTAATGATAGATCCGTGCTGTGTCTATGACACTTTTGCGGATACATTGGCCGTTGGTAGAGCATGTGACGAAGAAAACTTTTTCTGGTACGAGGATCCCATGAGGGATGGAGGTGTGTCCCTCTACGCTCACAAACAGCTAAAGAAAATGATCAAAACTCCTCTTTTGCAAGGTGAACACATACACCTAGTTGAAGCACATACTGATATGGCCATAGCAGAAGCTACTGACTTCTGGAGGGCCGACCCTGAATATGATGGTGGAATAACGGGAACCATGAAAGTCGCACATGCTGCAGAGGGCTTTGGGATGGATCTCGAATTGCACATTGCGGGACCCGCCCAGAGACACTGTATGGCTGCTATGAGGAATTCAAATTTCTATGAAATGGGCCTCGTTCATCCCAAGTTAACAAACATAGCAAATCCACCCGTATACAGCTGCGGATATTCGGACCAACTCGATTCAGTGGACGAAAATGGCTGCGTTGATGTTCCTCAAGGACCAGGACTAGGCGTGGAATATGACTGGTCCGGAATAAATAAGTTTAAATTCGATCAAGTAGTCATAAAGTAGGTACCCTAACTGGGTAGGAAACACGTTCAAGTTGATATTGAATAACCATTCTGCAAAGAATACATTTTCATAATGCGCATCGGACTGATTACGGATACACATCTTCCCGGCCAGATTCGGGACTTGGGCGAACTTGGACCATTGCCTCAAAAATTTTTATCCAGCGTCGACCTCATTATGCATGGCGGCGATCTAACTTCTCCAATCGTACTGGACTGGTGTGAACAATTTGCGCCTGTTATTTGTTCCACAGGCAATAATGATCCTATTCCTGATCCCCGAATGAATGAAGTCCAGATTCTCGAGACTGATGGATGGACCATAGGGATGATTCATAGTTTGGAAGGCCAATTTCGTCCCATTGAAGATTTGCAGAAACTGTTTCCAAAGCCCGTGAACATAATGATTTCAGGTCACACTCATCAAGAACGACTCGAGTATAGAGAAGGGGTTGTTTTAATAAATTCAGGAAGCATCACATTTCCCCAACATAAAGAGGTCCGACTAGGCACTGTGGGGATTTTAGAAATAGAATCTCGAAAATTAAAGGTTGATATATTCCCCCTTGGAGAAACTCCAGGAAGCCCAAATCCGGGAAGTCGCTTATATTTAGAGGTGGAAGAAGGCATAGTCGTCGCTAGCAAAGGAGATGTATTACTACCCGAGTAATACTCAGGACAAACTAGTTATGACTATCTACGTTATCCGGCGTAACATCCATCCCAACGACAAATAAGGAACTTCTGAATCAACTCGTCTCGGGAGTCACTTCAAACTCTTCGTCAGTAATGTTTCCGTTCTCATCGACAATATAAAATTTAACTTCCGGATCCTCTCTCTCAAGTGAAACTAAAACATAGCAGAAGTCTACCCATCCCGATTCCACTGCCATCCTAGTATCGGTTTCTGACGGATATGCAGGGCTATGTGTATGTGAATGATAAAAAGCTATGAGGTCTAGTCCCAAATCATCTGTCTCTCTCATAACATTCATCTGGTCCTTCGGATCCATCACGTATCTGAATGGACTGGGGGTACTGTTTTTCACACGATAGACGGCAGAAATAGCTTCTCCATTGCCCGCCAGAATTCCACAACACTCGTTGGGATTCTCCTGGATAGAATGATAAATTATTTCATCAATGAGGTTACTAGGTATAGAAATCACTTATTACTCCAATAATAAACCTGATGCCACCTATCTTGGAGTCCTTCTAAAGACCCTGAATATTATCTCTTTAATAATACCGAACAGTGACCTTGGCTTGCGAAGCCTCTCTCGAGCGCAATCTGCGCATGTGCAGGCAGGCGGATGGTCATAATGCCAATTTGCTCTTCCCATAGTTTCGTCCTCACCAAAAATTTTGCATATACGTCTATCAGATAGATTCCCGGCCCGCTAAGATATTTTAATCTACTTCCTCTGTGGTCCAGCTCCCTCAAATCCACGTTGACGCCATGATTCATAGGCAATAACGGAAACAGAGTTAGCAATGTTCAAACTTCTATTACCGGGAGCCATAGGAATGAGTATTCTTCTCCCTTCGGGTATGGTTTTGACAATTTCTTCAGGTAACCCTGCTGATTCCGGGCCAAAAAGAAACGAATCGTTATCTCCATACTCGTGTTCCGTATAAAAGTTCTTTGACCAAGCAGACGTAGCGAATATCCTACGGTTGGGAAACTTATTCAAGTAGGCTTGGTAATTTTCATGTTCCGTCACCACAGCCAAGTCAGAATAATCCAGCGCAGCACGGCGCAATTTAGACTCTGAAAGTTCAAATCCGAGAGGGTGAATTAAATGTAGCTGAGCTCCAACATTGGCGCAAAGCCGAATTATGTTACCAGTGTTGTAAGGAATTTCAGGCTTGTATAAAACGATATGAACCAAGTCTTCAACCATAGCGAAAGAAAAATGCCTTCAAGGGAAAATCTGATGCCTAGTCTGCGAGTTGTCTCAACCTAGGATCTAACCTATCTCTTAACCAGTCTCCCGTAAAGTTGAGCGACATAACAACACAAAATATCGCTATCCCAGGGAATACCGTTGGCCACCAGGCTGTTGCCAGATAACTACGGCCATCTGCCACCATGCTTCCCCATGTGGGTGTAGGTGAAGGTACTCCTGCTCCCAGAAAGCTAAGAGCCGCTTCAGCCATGATAAGCGAACCCACGCTGAGGGTTGAAATTACAACAGCAGTATTTATCACACCGGGTAGAATATGCCTTAGGAGGACTCTAACAGTCGAGGCTCCAGCAACACGGGCCAAATCAACATAGGGTTCATTTTTTATAACCAGTGTCACACTACGAATAACCCTAACGAAAGGTACCCACGCTAAAGCCACCATTAGGAACAAAAGTAACGTCAAACTCTGCTCAAATAACAAAACACAAACCAAGGCTACCATTAAAAATGGTAAAGCCTGCCAGATGTCTACCGCCCTCGTTATAACCTCATCAACCATACCGCCGTAGTAGCCACTGAAAATTCCCAGGGCAGTTCCAATAGTTCCTCCACTAAATAGAGCAATAGCAGCGACTACTAGCGAGATACGTGCTCCATAAAGCATCCGTGAAAACACATCCCGTCCAGCATGATCGGTTCCAAGAAGGTGATTCGTAGTCCCCTCCTGAGTCCATACCGGCGGTATATGTCTATCCCTAATCCCACCAGATCTCGGATCATGCGCAGCCAGGATATTGGCGGCCAAAGCGAAAAACACTAACAGAACCAGTACTGTTACCGGAATAATGGGGTACCGTCGAAAGAATCGCCATCCATCGTATAGATGACTGATCCCAGGCCGATATTCCTTGATTCCTAAAAGATCCTTTTCTATTTGGCCAAGTTGACTCATCTACTTACCCATACCTAATTCTAGGATCGATTATCGCGTAAAGAATATCTGCCAAAAAAGCAAAGGAAACGTATATTCCGATAAAGCAGAAAACGGTTCCGGCTAATAGAGGCCAGTCATTATCATAAACGGCCTGGTTCAAAGCTACGGTCCCTATGCCAGGGAGGGAGAAAATAATTTCTATTACGAGTGCCCCATTCAAATAGTCAGCCAAAAGAACCAATGAGGAAGTCAGCGGGGGTATTAATGCGTTCCGAAGAGCATGTTTCCAAATGATCTTCTGAGGAGAGACACCTTTCGCCCTACCAAGTTTGATATATTCTGAGTCAAGTATCTCCAGCATAGACGAGCGAGTAAGCCTCATTATCCCAGCGGCGGCCGGCCAGCCCAATACTATCCACGGGAGAATCCAGTGCTGCAAATTCTTCCATAAGAAAAAGTTTCCTTCCTGTCTTCCTAAGGTACCAGCTGGAAACCAACCCAAAATGACGGCAAATATCAAAATTGCCATAACTCCAGTCCAAAACTGGGGAGTTGCCTGTCCAAAAAGCGCAAATATACGCCCAAGATAATCCCAAACAGTGGCGCGCTTAACAGCGGCTAACACACCCACAGATACACCCACAGATACAGCAAATATCCAAGCACCAGCGGCCAATTTGAGAGTCGTACCAATGTGGATGGCTATTATGTCTTTCACGAGACGTTGAGTACCAATGGAGTAGCCCATGTCCAACTGAGCAATGTTCCACACCCATCTTGCGTATTGCTCTGGGAGGGATTTATCCAAGCCTAACTCAGCCCGAAGCATTTCAATAAATTCCGGAGTAACATCAACCTGGGCATCACCAAGATACAAGTCAATAGGGTCAGGCCCAAGTCTAGTGAGAATGAAAATAACCATAGTGGCGCCGATTATAGATATAAAGATCGAGAATAATCTTCTTACTAGAAAGCGTGCCATTCTAAGATCACAACTCCTCTATATAACCAAGATTAAAGAGACACTATACATTACATATAAAACGGGGATCGCCCAACGCTCTTAGAAA
The DNA here is from genome assembly GCA_913048525.1 of uncultured Chloroflexota bacterium. Lineage (GTDB taxonomy): Bacteria > Chloroflexota > Dehalococcoidia > Lucifugimonadales > UBA826. The sequence goes on along the minus strand of CAJWWP010000002.1, from coordinate 1,873 downwards.
CAATCGCGGAGGGGAAGCCCCCCCCGCGATCAAAATTCACTGCCAGGTAAGGGACCCGTACATACGAGCCCCACACCTATCGTTCAATTTCCCTACTTAGCAGGGACTATGTGCTGTGGCCTACCCCAGTAACCAGCGGCCGAGGAGCGGGAGCTCCATGAGTCGACTGTCTCTGGGTTAGCGGCGACACCCCTTGGGGGCTGAACCATGCCACCGTACAACTGCCAGTAGTAGTAGTAGTCAACCATGTCCAGGTGCATAGCTTCGCGCGCGGACTTGCTTTCCTCACCATTAATGGTTATGTACATGTAGTCAAGGAACTTGCTCTCAAACGCACAGCCCCAGCCTGGGCGGCTGAACGTGCTGTCCGAAGGAGGAGGCGGCCAGTCGAGTGGGTAGTTAGCAGTCTCAACGCTGCAGTTCTTAACTACAGGCCATGGCTGCGTGCGGTCCCTCATACGAGGAACAACAACTGCTCCATACTCTTCTGTTAACAGTGTGGTTTTAACACCAAGCTGCTCCCAGCTAGCTGCAACTGCATCGGCCTGCTCTAAGCAGACGTCACCAGTCTCACAAGCATACTTGTTTAAACTGATCTCAAAACGAACCCCGTCGGAACCAACTGGGTATCCGGCAAGGTCGAGAAGCCTTCCGGCTTCCTCAAGGTCAGTTGGAATTTCCCATGGCCAATCGTAGTCGGGCTCAACCGCTGGAACATTATATTCGATCCAGTCAGTACCAGGGCCCAATAATGCGTTATCGCTATACTTTTCGTGATAGCTATTTATCGCGGCCTGATTCACGGTTCTAGTGGGATCCCAACCAGGGAATTTCGGTCCCATGAGCTCCAAGTAAATTGGAGTTCCAAGGCCACCCTGCAACACATCTACGATACCTTCACGATCTATCGCCATGCCAAGCGCCCATCGGACGAGCCTGGCCTGCTCCATATCGCTTACGCCATCAGGGTTGTCAGTGTCCTCGTATGGGCACTTGTCACCCCATGGGCATCCTAGGTGTGCATGATCTTCAGCAAATACGGGAGAGAGCCAAGGCTCTAATCCCTCTTCAGTCTTAGCGTTGAGGTCTGTCCAGAGGTTTCCTGGCCAGATCGCGCTGAGGGTCATCGTGTCCTTATCCGACATAGTCGTTATGAACTTTAACCCTTTACCTTCAAGCTCTCTCAGCTTACCGAAGTCAACTTCTCCGATGTCAGCCTCTCCTGTCTGCATCATAGCCAATCGGCTGGATGTGTCAGGAACCTGAATCACAGTGAACGTCCCTATATGAGGGGGCTCGATCCAGTGATCAGTAACAGCGTGTACATCGCCTCTGTTGTTTGGCAGCCATTCGCCAATTGTCCAAGGACCTGTACCGACGGGTACAAACTTGATGGCTTCTGCTCCCATTTGATCAAACGCCTGCTTGCAGTCAAGCCTAACGGATGTGTCGTTGATGTCGAACTCACTTAGGGGAACACCCCAGGTAAGTTTGGTAATAACCGGCACGTCAAGCGTGTACTCACCTGTAACAACAGCAGGTCCGAATGTTCCACCGAGCTGGGCACCGATAGCGGCACCAAGGCTTGGGTTCACAACGGCATTCTGCCTATCCATGTTCCACGCAACGTCTTCAGCCTTTACGTAGCCAAAGTCTTTTCCTGCAAATTCTTCAGGGGTGTTGCATTTAAGATCATCTCTGATCGTCATGGAAAGTGTGTCACCAGCGCTGTTTAAAGCCCAGGCAGAAGCGGCAAACGGGGAAAGTGGATCAGTTCCGTCGTGGACGAGAAGCTGATCGTAGTAACCCATCTGAAGCTCACCTGGGGAACCGCCATATGTCTGCACTTCGAAGTCTCCGAACTGCTCCGACA
>CAJWWP010000001.1:0-141444 GCA_913048525.1 uncultured Chloroflexota bacterium | reverse complement strand
CCCTGCTGAGATTGGCAACCTGAGCGAAGTCCACTGGTCCGTGTTCACCCTCAATAAATATGGAATCGAAGCCATATTGCCCTAAATAATCAATCATATCCGGTGAGTTATGTTCGCCCATCAACATGGTTACGACCTCACCTCGTTCCAATTTGCGTTTTGCCCTATTTTCACGCATTTCCATCATCGTTTATCCCCTCATTTATAATTTGTTTCTCATCGAGCCGGGCCAGTCTAGATGGGGAAATCGAGCAAGTCAATCGCCGATTACAATCCCACAGGTACTGCAAAGAAAATACTCAGTGAGCGTACTAATTCTTTTTTGCCTAGCACAGCTGATTTAAAGTCCTCACATTACATACATATGAAAATTTATTCGTGAAATCGACAGCAAATCTCACGAAAAGTATTTGACACAGAGAAATCGCAAATCTATAATGCCGGCCAATTGTCTAGAGATACATGAGCTAGCAACGACCTGTCATTGTTTGGTCGGGCTTGGCCTTGGTCGCTAAACGGTTTTTTGTGTGAAAACGAAAACTCAAGAGGAGGAAACCGTGAGTAATATTTGGAAAGGGATTCGACCCCTCTCAATACTTGCTCTCGCCTTGGCGATTACTTTCGCTATGGCGTGTACCAAGGAAGTTGAGGTAGAGGTCATCAAAGAAGTCCCTGTAGAAGTAGTTAAAGAAGTACAAGTTGAAAAAGTGGTAACCAAAGAGGTTCCGGTTGAGGTCATCAAAGAGGTGATCAAAGAGAAGATAGTTACGGTAGAAGTAGAGGTAGCCGCAGAAGCAGTTGCCAAAGCCGAAGCATCTGAAGCCAAACCTATTGAACAGCCACAGTCCACTAATGAAAGCGGACATATCGTTATTGCTGTCACCGACGTACCTCCCGGAGTGGGGTTAGGAAGTGCACAGCTGGATGACGGTTTCCACTACTGGGGTGTTGGCGAGGCTACCTTCCAGTCAATTGAAGGGGACACCGCTGCACCTATGTTGGCGACTGGATACACCCTGGAAAGCGATCTGAGCGGCGGCACAATGAGCATCCGCGATGACGTCATATTCCATCATGGGTGGGGCCCGATGACGGCCGCAGACGTCGCCTACACCATCAACGATGGTAACGGTGCTGTTAACCCACGAAGCATTCACTGGCAGGCTGGTGACTTTGCCGCTATGTTCGGTAAAAACGAGCTGACGGTTATTGACGACACAACAGTCGGATTTACCTTTAACAAGCTCGCTGACGGCACCGCTGCATTCGACCCAAGGTGGAATGCTAACCTGCTGAACGACGCCGGACAGGCGTTCTCAGTACAGAGCACAAAAGTACGTGACGATAACGGTGAAGACTGGATGCGTGACAACCCTGTCATCGCTACCGGACCTTTCCAAATTACTGAGTGGAAACAGGACGACGTCGGAGTCATCGAAGCCGTTCCTTATGACCACTGGTTGGTAAACCCAGAAGTTAAGACCTTCACATTCCGTGAAGTTGCCGAGGAAGCTACCAAGGCAGCTCTTATGGAGACCGGTGAAGTTGATGCTGCTTTGATTAACCTGAGAGCACTTCCTTCCTTCGTTAAAGGTGGATTTGGAACAGGTACAACCGGTCTTGGTTTTATCGACTCGATCGTATTCTCAGGTAACCTCTGGGAAACACACCACGTAATAAATGGCGAGCCCCTCGACACAGCTGCTGTGTACATGAGGGACGTCCAGTGGGTTGGTAACCCGATAGATGACAAAGACATGGAAGAAGCCTGGAACGTACGTAACGGTCTTGCCCGAGCAATCGACAGAGACTTAGTCAACGACGCTATTCTGGGTGGACTGGGATCCCCAGCACATATCAACGTCTTCTGTAACTGCGCCCCTGAGTGGCAGAGCAAGTGGGAATTCCCATACGATCCTGCCGCAGCTGAGGCGTATCTGGATGCATCTGGAAACACGAAGAACTCCAACGGAGTCCGCTTCGAGATGCCTTTGTTTGCTAACGCAGACCATAACGGTATCCGCCGAGAGGTCGCTGACGCTATCTCCGGTATGTGGAGAGAAGTTGGTGTTGACGCCGTTGTCCAGAAGTTCAACTACTCCGTATACAGGCCTACGATTGTGGCTCGAGCTACCACGCTACCCTGGATTACCAGCGGTGACGATGGAAAGACCACATGGCCCTGGGACTGGCCGAAAGGGCAGGACCACACAAGCCTGACAAGGGGTGGTTATGGTATTGGAGTTGAGCTGCCGTTCATGGCCACTACGTGGCTTGAGGTTGCTGGAGAGCCTGACAAGGCTAAGAGAATCGAGCTGAACAACGCTTTGGCCGACCATCTCTTCGACGAGGCTATTGACTTCGGTGTGGTAAACGTACCGAGCTTCGTAACCTACAACAAGAATTCCATTGCCTCATGGGACATGGACCCATCACTGTTCGCTAGCTGGGGTCAGCCGGAGCACATCAAACTGAAGTAATTCGGCCAACCTTGTATAATTAGCGAAAAGTACAAATAAGTGGCCCGGTCAGCTGGAAACAGCCGGCCGGGTCACGAGTTTTGATTAGAACTAAAACCGCGGAGTAAAAATGGGCCCATTTCTGCTGAGAAGACTGCTTTTCGTATTCATATCCCTCATAGGTGCCACCGCCACCGTATTCTCCCTTTCCAGGGCAGCAGGTGACCCGGTCCTCTTGTACGCCAAGCCAGCAGGTTATGGGTCGACAGAAGAGTACCTTGACAATCTCCGCAAGCACCTTGGTACTGACAAACCTCTCATAGTTCAGTATGTTCGATGGGTTGGTCAATATCTGAGAGGTGATATGGGCAGAACTCTACTGGCGGAACAGCCAGTAGCAAGGGTCATTCAAGAAAAAATTGGAAATACATTCCAGCTTGCATTCGTTGGTTGGGTTATCTCCACTGTTGTGGGAGTCCCTATAGGAGTTCTCTCAGCTATTAAGAGAGGCTCGGTGTGGGATTATATTGGCAGAGGTTTTGCTCTTTTTGGTCAATCTGTGCCTCCATTTGCAGTGGGTATTTTAGGAATTCTTATATTTGCAGTTCATCTCGACTGGCTACCAGCTGCATTTAAAGGTGAAGGTTGGGGACAGTGGAAACACTTTGTGCTGCCCTCCATAACAGTGGCATGGGCTTCGGCCGCAGGCTACTTGCGTATTACAAGATCTTCAATGCTGGAAGTCTTAGATTCAGAATTTGTTAAATTGGCACGTGCTAAGGGAGCAACAGCAACCCAGGTAATCTGGAAGCATGCTTTCAGAAACGCGATGATTCCACCACTTACATTCTCATTCCTACTGTTGGCCGGATTGCTTAACGGAGCTGTCGTGGCAGAAGTGGTATTTGCCTGGCCCGGGCTTGGCAGAGTGGCTTTATTAGAAGCAGTAAATAACAATGACTTCCCCCTACTAATGGGAGCTGTTTTTGTATTCACTGTTATTTATTTGGCTGTGAATTTTTTGGCAGACGTTCTTTACGCACTTATTGATCCAAGAATACGATATTCCTAATCCAAGAACACGATATTCCTAATCCAACGATAAAAGGTTTATAAATGGCCGACGAAAGCATAAATTTTGGACCCAGACCAGGGATAATTGGATATCCTAAACGAACCTGGGACTTCATTAGAAGATGGCCGGTAATCCCAGCGGTAATCCTAGCTTTGCTCGTCTTTTCAGCACTGTTTGCACCTATCGTTGCTCCGCATAGCCCTTATGATCAAGCTCTCAGGGACCGGACTACGGCTCCTGCATGGGCCGAGGGCGGAAGCAATAAATACCTCCTTGGAACAGACCATGTGGGTCGAGATGTACTTAGCCGGGTCATACACGGCGCGAGAATATCACTCATGGTAACCCTAGTAGCTCTCGGCAGTGGAATACTGATTGGAGTGACACTGGGGCTAATCGCGGGCTGGTACGGTGGATTTTTTGACGAAATTATAGCCCGAATTGTGGATATTTGGCTTGCTTTGCCTTTCCTTCTCGTAGCTCTAGTCGTTGTAATAGTGTTTGGACAAAGTGTTCCTACGATGATGCTTGTTCTAGCGATGGTGTCGTGGAGTACCTTCGTTCGTAATGTACGAGCGGAAGTCCTCACGTTAAAAACAAGAGATTATGTTGAACTTGCTAGGGTCGCCGGGGCCTCTACACCCCGAATTCTTATCAAGCACATAATACCTGGTGTGGTTAACACCGTATTTGTTATAGCAACCTTGAACGTTGGCGGACTTATACTGACAGAAGCTACATTAAGCTTCCTAGGAGCAGGTATACCGTCTCCTACCCCCGCATGGGGTCTCATGGTTGCAGAAGGTAGAGACTATCTAAGGAGCCACTGGTGGATACCTGTTGTACCCGGTACTGCTATCGCCCTTGTCGTAATGTCGCTCAACTTTTTAGGGGATTGGTTGCGAGACCGATTCGACCCAAGGCTTCGACAGATATAAAGTTTTGTTGAATAGCTAATCCAGGCGGCAAAATGTACCTGGTAACCAACTACATACTTCCCATATTCATAAGGCTATGGCTAGGACTGTTCTTCGCCTTCGTCGGAGCTGGAGTTGGTTATTTAATGAGTGCTTTAATGGCACCTACTTCTTTATTTTTTGTAGTCACAATGACTTCTACCGTTTTCACTTGTGGACTAGGAGCAGGAGTAGGCTGGGTAAGTTTCACATCTACAAAAAGAACGGTAGCTTTAACACTAGTTTCAGGCGTAGTTGGTGCCTTTATAGGTGCCGGGTTCGGGTGGCTAATTGGAAAAGATGTTTACATTATGGGAGGAATGCCTGGGATAGCAGAACTTTCGGGTATCATCAAAGGAGCCACCTTGGGTGGCAATATTCCACCGGCAATAATCGGGGCGACAAGAATCTTCAGACGTGGGGAACTTTGATTCCTACATTCCACAGCCATATTTCTGATCATTATCAACAAGTAAGTTAATCACTTTTGGTTTCAGGTTAGAACCGCGCCAAGTTCGTCCCCATAGGTTTCCAATGATTGATTTAAAGAAATATTTCAAAACTCAATTACAGGGCCAAGGTATTTCGGGAACCATTATGATCATGTGTGTCTTCGCATTAACAGGCATACTCATTACCCAAACCGCTCCTCTAATCCTATCCGACATAATGGGTATTAAAGGAGGATTCCTATCTGGTCCATGGTCTTACCGAGTTTTATATATAATCATAATTCCTCCGCTTTATTACTTATTATTGATCTCCATTGGAACTCTATTGGGAAAGGGTAAATTTTTCAGAGGCCGGATAAAAAATACATGGGGCAAAATTCTAAGAATGCGAATCTGAAAGTAGACTTGTTTATCACACTGAAAATAGAATACGTTGATACTTTTACTCAATTGGAAGACCCGCTTGTACAGATAAGCACGTGTTGATATAGATCCAAACCACAAAACAACCTGGCCTAACTGAGCGAATTTTAGGATAGAGATAAATGCCAAACACGAACAGAAAAATTGCCCTTGTCACAGGATCTGGACGAGGCATGGGGAGAGCTATAGCACTTAAATTGGCTCAGGAGCATATTTCAGTAGTTATAAACGATCTCGATAGAGATCTTGCGGAGGAAACCCAACAATTAATCCGTCACTCTGGCGGGACTTGTTCACTTAGAATCGGCGACGCCTCAGAGGAAGACTTTGTAGACGATATGGTTGAAAACTCCATAAGTGAATACGGATCGATAGATATATTGGTAAATAATGCAGGAGTGCTCAGACCTACGAAACTAGTGGACATACCATTGGTTGAATGGGAATTTGTCATTAAAGGAAATCTCACTACCACTTTCCTATGCACTAAGAAAGTAATTCCAGTTATGAAAAAAAACAACTGGGGAAGGATTATTAATTTTTCCTCTACAGCAGGCAAGAATATTAGCACCGTTGGTGGTGCTCACTATACCGCCGCCAAAGCAGCGATATTGGGTTTAACCCGACATACAGCAAAAGAGGTGGCACAGTTTGGTATAACTGTTAATGCCTTGTGTCCAGGTCTCATAAACACGGAAATGGTACGGGACACCATATCTGACGAATCGGTAGAGAAATACGCAGATAGCTTTCCGATTAAACGACTTGGAAACCCAGAAGAAGTAGCGGAACTAGTCATGTTCCTAGCTTCAGAGAAGGCCGCTTATATAACGGGAGCCTCTATGGACATAAACGGGGGAGATCTAATGATCTGAAATCTTCCGCATTTTAGATGACATTCAATTAATCCAACTTATAAAACAAATGAAAATAGTGAAAAATGATACTAGTGACAGGATCAGCCGGACAGATAGGAACTGAGCTCGTAGCTGAACTCCGACATAGATACGGCCCAGAAAATGTTCTAGCTGGAAGACATAAAACTCCCTTGCCGGATGAAATCGCTTCTTCCGGTCCTTCTGAAATTGTGGACGTTGCAGAACCTGATCAACTTAAATCCACGTTACTGACCCGTGGTATAACAAAAATTTTTCATCTAAGTTCTATACTGTCAGCTCTTGCAGAATCGGACATACAAAAAGCTCACCAAGTTAACATTAATGGTGTATTCAACGTTCTGAATACAGCCCTTGAGACAAATGTTAATCAGGTCATTATTCCCAGCTCAATCGCAGCTTTTGGGACAGACACACCGAGGGAATTGACACCCAACGACACAATACAACGGCCCTCCACAGTTTACGGAATATCCAAAGTATTCACTGAACTCACAGGAAACTATTTCCATGCAAGGTTTGGGCTAGATGTAAGAGGAGTACGTTTACCTGGAGTAATAAGCTGGAAAACAGAACCAACGGCTGGGACTACAGACTACGCGGTAGCAATGTTCTACGGGGCAATAAAGGATAACAAATATGAATGTTATCTTCGTCCAGATACACTTCTTCCAATGATGTATATGCCAGATGCCATAAAATCACTTTTAGACTTATCGGACGCGAACATAACTGACCTTGCTCACCACTCAGACTTCAATGTTCAAGCAATGAGTTTCACCCCTTCAGAATTAGCTGAGGCAATTAAAAAAATAAATCCAAAATTTCACATTACCTACAATATTGATCCTTTGAGGCAATCTATTGCAGATTCATGGCCGGCTTCACTAGATGATTCACCCGCGCGAAAAGAGTGGGGATGGAAGCCAGAGTTTGATATGGACTCTCTCGTGAAAGATATGTACGAAAGCCTTGAAGATAAATTGAAATGAGCTCACTCTGCTCGCTCCTACAATTCAGCAGACTGGAGATTTGGTGACTTCGCTGGAAATACATCGTTCAACAAATTTCCCAGACCGTTTATCAGTGATCATTGTCCCATTTTCAACCACCATTTCCCCTCCCAAAACCGTCGTCGTCGGCCACCCTTTTATATGCCACCCTTCCCAGATACTATAGTTTTCTAAGTGAAGATCATCCATTGACAAGACCTTGTCAATTTGGGGATCTATTATAGTAATATCGGCATCGCTACCTGGGGCTAACACACCTTTTTGAGGATACATACCCATAAGTCTCGCTGCATTAGTTGAAGTTATATCCACGAACCTTTCCAGAGGCATATTTCTGTTTACGACACCTTCGGTATAGGCAATACCGACTCTAGTTTCAATCCCATTATGACCTCCGGTGACATCAGCTACGGTCCTATATTTGATTTTCTCTTCCCAAGTGGTAGAGACCAGGTCAGTTGCCAGAGTTGAAATCGTGCCATCCAATAACCCAGCCCAGAGAGAATCAACGTCAGCATCACCCTTTAAGGACGGATAGGTATGAAATTTCATGCCATTATCTTCACGATAATTATCGGAAGTAAAACATACGTAATTGTGTAACGTTTCACCGTATATGGGTAGTCCAAGAGATCTGCACCTCTTGATTTCGTTAACACCTTCTTTGGCACTTACATGAACAAAATAGATGGGACAATTTGTCCTTTCAGCAAGCCTAGTAACTCTCCTGAAGGATAAATCTTCAGACTGGTTTGTGTGTATTCTGTGCATGTTCCACCAGTCCCATTCGTCAGTCGTCTTCAAACGGTCATAGTTATAGTGAACCATCTCATCGTCCTCCGAATGAACAAGGAGAATCGCGCCAGACTCTTCTACCTGGCTCATAATTTCACCCAGTCTGCCAAAGTCGATGTGGTTATTTTGCATCTGAGGGCTTGGAGGTCTAATACTTGTAGTAAAAATTTTGAACGAGGCTATTCCATCTTTAACCAAGTCGGGTATTTGGCGTATTGAATCTAGATCAGCTCCATGCGTGATGATCGGGTGATAAGCATAGTTAGTGAAAGCATTGCCCGCCCATCGGTCTTCAGCCTCCCTGACGGCATGGATCAGGTCATGTCCTGGTATCTGGGTGGCAAAATCAATGACTGTTGTGGTGCCTCCATATAATGCGGCCTTTGATACGGGCAGTGCTCCAGACCTTTCAGGCTGCCGAGGTCCTCCGATATGAGCGTGAGGTTCTATGCCTCCCGGTATAACTATGCGTCCCGTTGCATCGATGGTTTTGGAAGCTTCGACCCTGTTATCAGAGTTGGATGAAAGAGATGTTATTTTCCCATCATCAATGAGAACATCGAATTTACCAACTCCTGAAGCAGAGACTACAGTGCCGTTACATATCAATAAATCATGCATATTTCACCCCTATCACTTTTGCCTAATATTTTAATACCGCCGCAAAGATCTAATTTTTCTTAGTTGTTACAACGAGAGAAGCCACAGCCCCCACCAAGGTAAACCCAACACAGACCCAGAAAGTAGTTTTTAACCCCATCGTAAAAGCATTCAATATAGATAAGCCACTCGATTCGTTTATAGCAGAAAGAGTTGGAGGGTGACCCAACGAACCCATAGTCTCTGTAACAATAGCAGTGGAGATCGCGATACCGACAACATTTCCAGAGTTTCTGACTAAATTCATAAATGATGACACAACACCATAACTCGCGGGGGAAACAACACTCATCACAGAACTATTGTTGGAAGGCCAGAAAGTTCCTGAACCAAGTGTTTGAACAACCATTCCCACTAACACAACCATAAGGGATTCTTTCACACCGAGATTAACCAATATTAGTAACCCAATAGCAGCCACCAACATTCCACCCACATTGAATATGCGCCAACCGTATTTGTCAGACAGACGACCGCTTATGGGCCCTGCTATAACCATGCAAAATGCGCTCGGAACTATAATCCATCCAATCGCAGACGGGCTAAATCCAAGAACGAATTGTAGATAGAATGGGATTAAGAACCTTACGGGTTGAGTTCCCAAAAATGATAACCAGCTTGCCAAAACTCCAGTGGCAAAGAGGCCGGTACCAAACAGTCTAAGATCCAACATCGGGGATTCAACATACAATTCCCACCAAATGAAAAACCCTGTTGAGGCAAAAAAAATGGCGAATGCCGTAATCACAGACAATGAATCCCAGCCATAACGTGGCCCAAGAGTCATTCCCAGTAGTAGAGAAATCAATGTAGCTGCAGAAAAAGTGGCCCCTAACCAGTCGAAGTGATCATTTGCACCGTCCCCTCCCCCGCTACGTTCAGTATCCAAAACAACTACACCAACTATTAGGGACACTACACCTAACCCAGCAGTTGTGTATAAAACTGAGCCCCAACCCAAATAATCGACTAAAAAACCCCCTATAGCTGGTCCAACCACCGCCCCTATTCCAACCACACTCATCGTTAGGCCAAGAGCCTTTCCTCTATCTTTGTCCCCGAAGGCATATATGACCATTGCCATTGAGGTCCCCTGAGTCATTGCTGCACCAATTCCTTGAAGTATTTTGGCCCCTATCAGCAATTCAATGTTAAGAGATATTGCTGCAAGGAATCCCCCTGTTGTAAATACTATGAATCCAAGAACATATATTATTTTTCTACCCAGAATGTCAGAAAGGCGCCCCATGGGTAATAGCAGTGCAGCGATAGTCAATCCATATCCAATGACGATCCATTGAGTGGTCGGCAAGTCAGTCCGGAAGTGGTCAGCAATCGAAGGAAGTGCTACATTGACGCTACCGTGGTCAAATACCGATGTGAACAACCCGACGGAGACAGCAAAAAGAACCCACCATTTATAGTTAACAGAACTTCCGAGAGAATTTTTTTTTCCGAAATTACTTATCATTCGTGGGGCACTCCAAGATTGCTCTGCGCATAGTACAGCAGACGTGATAAGTTTACGAAGGCTTCCAGGCCACAGATAAATCACCATCGAAAAGTGTGGCTGATGAATATAGCAGTTGGGAGGGATTTTTATGACAATTAAAACATCGATACGATTCGATCAAAACCTTGAAATACCGATGCGGGATGGAACAAAAACATATGCCGATGTTTTCAGACCTGCAGCCGATGGCAAATACCCAGTTCTAATGACTCGCACACCTTATGACAAATCATCCGCCGCTAGCCGGTCCGGACCCTTAGATGCAATAAACGCAGCAAGTCAAGGGTACGCGGTAGTCATACAGGACGTTCGGGGAAGGTATTCATCAGGAGGTGAATTCTACACATTTGTTAATGAAACCGATGATGGATTTGATTCCATAGAATGGGCGGCTGAACAGTCATGGGCAACCGGAAAAGTGGGTATGTACGGAGCCTCCTACGTAGGAGCTACGCAATGGTTAGCAGCCAAATCCGGGGCTCCTTCCTTAGCGGCTATAGTTCCCACAGTAACGGCGTCTGACTACCATGAAGGATGGGCGTGGCAAGGTGGCGCCTTTGAACTTGGTTTTAATTTGTCTTGGTCAGTTGGATCTCTCGCTCATGGAAACTGGAATAACCTTTCTGATCAGCTTCAACTAGGAAACTCGGCATTAGAAAACCTGATTTCTTCGAAAGATAACTTAAAGCCTGAATTTCTACACTTGCCTCTCTCAGAAATGCAAGTTCTGAAAAATGGTTTGGCACCCTACTATTATGACTGGTTGAGTCATCCGGAATATGATGAATACTGGCAGTCCTTATGCATCCAAGATAACCATGACAAAATCCAAATACCCGCCTTGAACATAGGGGGTTGGCATGACATATTCCTAGGGGGCACAATCAGAAATTTCACTGGTATGCAATCTTCAGGAGCTAACCAATCTGCTCGAGATGGACAACGGTTGCTACTAGGGCCCTGGGTACACGGAAATACAGGAACCTTAGCAGGAAGTTACAACTACGGAACATCGTCAAGTAGAGACAAAGAAAATATCCACGGGAGAACGCTCTCTTTTTTTGACAAATGGTTGAAAGGTGACACCGCAAAAGAAGCTATCGACAAATCAGTCCGTATATTCGTTATGGGAATAAATGAGTGGCGGGATGAAGAGGAATGGCCATTAGCCAGAGCTGTTGATACAAAGTTTTATCTGCATAGCAATGGTGGAGCAAATTCTTTGCGTGGAGACGGAATTTTATCCCAGGTTACACCTTCCGATGAGCCCCCAGACTCTTACCACTACAATCCGCAGTTCCCAGTTCCGACTGCTGGAGGAGGACTTTGCTGTGATGATGTGTTCATGAAAAACGGCGTGTTCGACCAAAGACCGATTGAACAAAGATCTGATGTCCTAGTCTATTCGACACCACCTCTTGAAGAACCTTTGGAGGTGACAGGACCGATTTCAGTCACTCTTTACGCTTCAACCACGGCCGCAGACACCGATTTCACGGCAAAACTTGTCGATGTCGATGCCTCAGGATTCGCTCGAAATCTAACCGACGGGATTATAAGAGCTAGGTTTCGTAATCCACGACATCCCGCCTCTTTCATAATCCCTGGAGAGGTAATCGAATATCACATAGACCTGTGGTCCACTAGTAACGTTTTCCTTAGAGGGCATCAAATTAGGATAGAAATCTCGAGCAGCAATTTCCCACGATTTGATAGGAACCTAAACACCGGAGGAGAAATCGGGTCGGAACTGGAGTTTGTTTCTGCCCTGCAGACAATACACCATTCCTCCGAGTTCGGATCACATGTAATCCTCCCTATAGTTAGGAATTAATTACCATCCGTCAATACACCAAGGCATACGGTCGGTGGCAAACAACCTGTCGAGTAGGTCTATTGAACCTGGTGTATGTTCATTGATTCTTCCTGACCGAGCGAGGAGATCAAAACGGACTCCACCAAGATAAGCGGCCGCTACATCAGATGTTGATAACGTGATATCAGGGGGTTTTTCACTAACCACACATTCGCTATTATGCCCATCCGTCGAGAGTGTGTAGACTCCATCATTCCAGGGCAAGAAATCGTCCTTTATCCGAAGTGTCAACGACCCTTCACTAGAAAAAGATCTATTTTCGAGAGCAGACTTCGCGTCCACTAGCCTTAACCAAGATTTATCTTCCGAACTACTTATCAGCCTTCTAGGGTCAGCGAGCATCCAGCGTAGTTCTTCATCCACTGGCCTATGCGCTGCTTCTATTGTATCTACCAAATCCATATCTAAACAGAATCGCCACAAGGCGCTATAACCCTCAAATGTTGAAGAAACAAGTTCCAATATATGGAGCACACGGCCATTGATGGTGTATCTCACATAACCAGTATTTATCCCTGACTCTACGTGCCTCACAAACCAACTTCGAGGATCCCCTCCTTTGAGACCTGGCTCCAAAAATCGGAATTGCCACCAGTTATCTTCGCGCACTGTTGTGCCAACCCGATTCTGTATCGCCAACTGATAAATATCAGGAAATATAGTTCTAGCCTCATCTTCATCACAAAAATATAATCGCCCGGAAGGTCGGTATTCCTGGGCATAAGCACCATGTTCCTTCATTATCGACAGGCTATCTTCGAATGAAGACATACCATATCCGTACCTGCCATAAATAATGCTTTCAGACGCTTGAAGGACAGCTAATGGCTCGTTTCTAGAATAAATGTCCTCAAGTTGGAGCCTCATCATGTTTCTATTAATGCCTCTCCTTCGGTGAGTCGCCTGCACCGAAACAGATGCGACGGCCGCAATCGGAATTGAACCACCAGGAATGTTCATGATCATTGGATAGCTCACACAATTACCTACCATATGGTCACCATCAAAGGCCGACCAAGCCCTGTCCGGTTCAAATATCAACCTATGAGCATTAAGATCCGTTTCCGTCCTATAACCATTTTCTCCCCTTGCATTGGTGATTTTTACTCTCGCAAATTCATCCCAAGTATTTTTTCGATATTCGATCACAGTTCGTCACTCCATATGTTTTATTAAAAAATCTTAATTATCGAAACGATAAATAGTAAAGAACTACCGCTACATTAATCACGGAGCAAAGAACTAAGGCCCCGACCAGCGTCACCAGAAGTTCTGTGAATTTTTTAAACATATCTTTTAAGGAAATAGACCTCCCTTGGAACAATATGAGGTCCCTTGTCACCATAACGGCAGCAAAAATCCAGGAGATGAGTCCAATTGTTGTCACAAAATAATGACTAGATACCGGCACTTTATCTGGTAAGGTGAAGTGAGCATTTCCTGACAATCCAGCGTGCACGAATACGATTGAGAAAAGAAGAGGGAGTATTTTTAGTAACGTATTGACAAATTCAACGTCTTTATAGAGTTTATCTTCTAGCTCTTTAGTCTTGAAAACTCGTCCAGACATAGTCCCTTCATTTTGGCCATTCTAACTTGATTAATAACATCTTCTTCGATACATATTTATGGATTCCGCTATGGATAATACTCTGCTATCTTGCCGGTGTCGCTCAATTGGGGGATGTGATCAGCAAACTGAGTGGTCGCAACATTAGAAATGTGGGTACCGGGAACCCAGGTGCCTCCAATATATTTTATGAGATAAGCCCTCTCGCAGGCATTACGGTATTTTTCCTGGATTTATGCAAAGGGCTTGCAGTAACCTTGCCATTGACGTTAACCGACCAACCTTCATGGATTACCTCTCTCTCTATTCTCACCCTAATGTTAGGACATCAAGTAAGATTCCCTTTCAGAATAAGTGGAGGGACGGGAATGGCGACGGGAATGGGTGCAGTAATAGGAGTTATACCATTAGGAGCCCTTATAGCAATACCTCCAGCAGCCACAATTTTGTTTCTCACGAAAAGACCAAGCTACACAGGAGTCTCAGCATTTATCATTAGCGTACTAGCCGACTGGGTAATAAATACTAATTTACTAAATTCTTCTACAATTCTTCTTCTTTCAGCCGCGATTCTTGTCAAGTTCAAGTACCAATACAGGAACATCTGAAAATTCAAATTGCTAATGTGTATAAAACTACGTTTTGCTACCCCTTGTAGATGTTGGAACCCGAGCTGATACGGGGACACTAAGAGATTCAGACAGTTTAACCAGTGCTCCAAGAGTTAAGTTCTGTTTTGCTATATTGCCTTATTGGGGGATGGATTAGTGCATTTTAACGACGAGAATAGGCTCGGAATACATGCAGTAGAAATTATGGTTATGATCTTCTTAGCGTCCGCACACTATGTTTCAAAATGAAGGTTTATTTTCATAAGAATCAGGAAAGTGGTGAATCAAGCTTATGGGACCATAAATTCTTTCTACCTCTTTCATTAATTGGGTTAGTTATCTGGACTATAAGTCTAAACCTTTTAGTGTTAAAACTTAAGGATAAAAAAATCTACTGAACACCGTTAAAATTAACCAAAATCATCCGTAGAAATATGACTATTTCGATTATAGGAGCCACCGGACACCTAGGGCACGCCGTATCAAGGCGCATACACGATCTGAAACTGCCAATGAGAATAATCTGCAGAGACAAGTCAGACGTGAAATATTTTGAAAGGCTAGGCCTAGAAATCCGCAGAACGAATCTAGAAGACGTAGAAAGCCTGAAAGAAGCAATTATGGGTTCCGAACATGTAATCCATCTCGCAAGCAAAGTCTCTGTTATGCCACTTATGAGAAAGGAATTATCCCGGATAAATATTCAGGGCACAAGAAACGTAATTGAGGCATGCGAACATGTGGGAGTGGCTAAACTGATTTATGTGAGTTCCATCCAAGCTGTGACTCCTAGTTCCGAGAAAACCCTAATTAACGAAAATTCTGAGATCAACCCTTATCTAACTCACGACGACTATGGATTCACTAAAGCAAAAGCCACCCTTGAAGTTCTACGATCGGCTCAAACAGGAACATTTAACGCTACGGTGATATGTCCTACCGGAATAATAGGACCATACGATCCCGGCTCTTCACAAATCGGAAAATTCCTGAGGGCGCATCTAAAATACGGCACCCATGCTTTCGTATCAGGAGCATATGATTTTGTAGACGTGAGAGATGTTTCTAACGCTGTTGTCAACAGCATAAGTATGGGAACTAACGGCCAGCACTATCTTTTATCAGGAAGCAAAGTTTCAGTTGAAGATTTTTTAAGACACATATGCCTGTTGACCGACAAGCGAATGCCAACTATTCAAATTCCGAACACAATAGCCTTGCTAGCAGGTCAAACAAACGGGTATGTAAATCGATTTATTGGCCGAGACACATGGTTTACTGCAAGCTCGCTTAGAACCTTATGGAGCAACTCTGGAATATCATCGGTATTAGCAGAAAAAGCCCTGAATTTCACATCCAGACCATGGCAGTCTTCAATTACAGACCAATTAGATGATTTGTATAGATCCTTCTAAATAGAATTTCTATTCAGAGGAATGATCAAATACATAGGAACTAAGATTTTGACAATCAAACCGGAACTCATTGACCTCAAGAATAAATGATCCATACAATGCAGGAAGTTAGATCAATAAAACAGGATGTTTGGTATTCTCGCCGTGAAGGAAAATATGCTTAAATCCGCAGGCCCTAGCTAAAAATTCATGACTGATAAGATCTATAGAAAACCGATACCGATACCGACTCCAGAGTCTGATTTCTTTTGGACTAAAATTGGTGAACACCAACTATGGATACAGCGTTGTATTGATTGCTTCAAACCCTTCTTTTATCCTCGAATAGTGTGTCCAAACTGCCTCTCCGACAATATCGAATGGTTTGAAGTGAGCGGGCGAGGATTTTTATACTCCTACATGATCAACCACCGACCCCCACCAGGTTTTGAGGAAGATGCTCCCTACGCCATAGCTATAGTGCAACTAGAAGAAGGACCAAGGATGATGTCCAATATTGTGGGCATTGAAAATACCCCTGAAAATCTAATATTAGATATGCCTTTAAAAGTTGTTTTTGAAGATGTTACTTCTGAGATAACAATCCCAAAATGGTGTCCTGATAATACGTAAAATATCCCCGATAACAAAAAAATACTGTAAAACGGTTGGTGAAAATGGAGTCACTTAGGTATAAAACTGCCATTGTAGGAGCTTCAGAGACTACTGAGTTGGGAATTATTCCTGATAAAACCCCCTTCCAACTTCATGTCGATGCCTCTGTAAACGCTATAAAGGATTGTGGCATAAACAAAAAAGAGATAGACGGAATCGCTACAACAATGAATCCTGCCGCTCTTGCACATTACCTCGGTATTACTCCCAAATGGATAGACAACACTCAGGTGGGAGGAACCTCTTTTTTAATACACGTAAGACATGCAGCCGCTGCGATCGCAAGCGGCCTCTGTGAAACAGTACTAGTATCAATGGCTGAGAGCGGAAGAAGTAATGTGGGACAAATTACCCCTTCAAACTCGTCTTCTACAGGAAATTTGGAGAGTATAAAGGACAATACATTTCCCGGGCAGTTTGAATCTATTTATGGCGTCTACGGGCCCACAACCCAATTCGGTTTGGGGGTACTACGATATTTGAAAGAAACCGGCACCACCCATGAACAATTGGCCTCTGTTCCTGTTGCTCAACGCAGGTGGTCAAACAAGGTACCTAGGGCAATGTATAGGGATTTAATAACTATTAACGACGTTCTAGAAAGCAGGATGATTTGCTACCCATTCCATCTTTTAGAATGCTGTCTCGTTACTGATGGGGGTGGAGCTTTAATAATTACTGGTAGAGATAAGGCTAATAATTTTGCCAAAAATCCTGTCTACATATTGGGTACAGGAGAATCTGTAGAAACACCTATAGTGAGCCAAATGTACGATATGACATCTTCGACTGCATTTAAAATTTCCGGTAAGAAAGCCTTTGAAGAAGCGGAGCTAAACCACGACGATATTGACCATTTGATGATCTATGATGCATTTGCCCATCTACCCATTTTTGGTCTAGAAGATCTTGGATTCGTGTCCAGAGGAGAGGCAGGAGCATTCATAGAACAAGGGAGCACATCACCTGGAGGTGTTTTACCAATGAATACCAACGGAGGAGGCCTCTCATATACCCACACTGGAATGTACGGAATGTTTGCAATCCAAGAATCTGTTAGGCAGGTGAGAGGTGAGGCGGCTCACCAAGTGCCTGACGTGAAAGTATCTTTCTGCCAGGGTGTCGGTGGAATGTTCATGGCCGCGGGAAGCCTTGTATTTACAAACGTCCCCCCTTACTAGTCATGATTTACCGACATAGAGGAGGTTCAATTGACAGAAATACTTTGTTACGAAAATAGCTATTTAAAAGAGTTCGACGCTACTGTGACTCAGGCCACTGAGACAGGAGTAGCTTTGGATCAAACAGCTTTCTATCCTGGGGGAGGTGGACAGCCCAGTGATACTGGATTCATCATCTGGGAAGAAGGTGGCGCCTCTGTGCAAAAGTTGTCTAAAGCCAACGGCACATTAATACACAAACTCGACGGGCCAATCCCAACCGTGGGTACAAAAATACACGGATCACTAGACTGGGATAAGCGTTATCAATTGATGAGGACTCACACAGCCCTACACATCCTTTGTGGTGTTGTTTGGAGAGACTATGGTGCTTTGGTAACAGGGGGAAATATGACGCCACTATCAGCAAGGATGGACTTTGAATTGGAAAATATGTCCTCTGAATTTGCCATGGAGATGGAGGAATTAGTCAACAAGGAAATCGAAGAAGAAAGAGACATAGTAGTTGACTCCCTCTCTAGAGAAGAAGCCTTCAAAATCCCAGATCTAATTCGGTTGAAGATCAACAAGCTTCCTCCCGCCATAAAAAAGATTCGTACCGTTGACATAGTAGGGTTAGACCTTCAGGCAGATGGGGGAACTCATGTCTCCAACACACGCGAGGTAGGCCACATTCAAGTGGTAGGTCATGAAAGCAAAGGCCGTATAAACAAACGACTCAGGATTAGGCTGAGCCCATGATTTTGATATGCACCCTTTCTCAAGATTCAAGACCTCACACTCTTAAAAAATAAGAATTTGAGTGAAAGTACCGCTGATAAGATTCAAATAAATACTTCTTGAAGGTTCCTCTAGAGAACTTCTCCCGCAATTCTCTCTAATTCAGAAGCCATTTCGTCTTCGGTCTCCTTAAATTCTGGCCTCACCACGACTCTATTTGCCCCTGCATTCAGGTAATCTTGTGCAGCACGTCTATCCGGCGGCTGTCCGTAAATAGTAATAGTGATCTCATTTGGGTTTCTACCGTACTCTTTCGCAAGAGAATCCAACTCATGTCTGCTTGTTTCTACATCTCTGGGAGTAACTCTATTTGGCAACCACCCATCGCCCACCTCCACAATACGGCGCAGAACGTTTTTCGCCATACCGCCAATTAATATTGGCGGGTGCGGATTTTGAGCAGGCTTTGGAAACATTCTCACTGGAGGGAAATCATAATATTTACCATGGAATTCGGCCTCATCTTTTGTCCACAGTTCCTTTAATGCAAGAAGGGATTCTTTCGTCTGAGTCCACCTATGATCAAAATCACCCCCCATCAGCTCAGTCTCTTCTCTCAACCACCCCGTGCCTATTCCGAAAATAAATCGACCACCGCTGAAAAGGTCTAGAGTCGACACTGTTTTCGCGAGCACTAAAGGATTCCTTTCAGGAACTAAGGTTATTCCAGTGGCTAATTTAATCTTTGATGTCACGCCAGATGCCTGAGCTAAAGCAATAAATGGATCAGCAAAATGTGAATATGTCCAAGGTATGACCCCATCTTCTGAACCTGGAAATCTACTGGTAGTATTCACAGGCAGAACGGGATGCTCCGCGTACCATATCGATTCAAAGCCTAAAAGCTCGGCCTTTGAGGCCATAAAGGCAGCATTTACTTTATAGGCAGGTAAAGGTGTCGAAATTCCAATAGTCATAAGACGCTCCTTGCTTTAGGCAACCTGATTTCTGTCGTGAATCATATTAAACTAGGTAAACTAGTCAAGTTTGTGTTGGATTGGTGATCAGACAATTTTATATTGCCTTATCTGACGAATACTTATATCGAATATTTATTGCTAACAATTGGCTGACGAAGTGGAAAATGAAGTAAAGTCACCGTAACGAGTCCTTGCGGAGGTATATATGCTGGATATATTGATACATAACGGAACTATATTGGATGGAACTGGAAATCCTGGATTCAAAGGTGCTGTTGGAATCAAAGATGACACCATCTCGCTATACAGAGGTGACATATCTGACATACAAGCCTACCGGTATATAGATGCAGAAAACTATGTGGTATCGCCTGGATTCGTTGATCTTCATTCACACGCTGGCTTAACAATTCTTGGGGCTCCACACCATGACCCTAAAGTACGCCAGGGTGTTACTACCGAACTGGTAGGAATAGATGGAATATCCCACGCCCCTTTCAAGACACGGGATGAACTTGAGCGATATATCTGGCTGGATTCAGGTCTAAACGGATACCCTCCAATGCCACCTGACTGGCTGACTGTGAGTGATCTATTATCTAAGTACGAAAACACCGTCGCAATAAACGTAGCATATATACTCGGTAACTCTCCTGTCCGCATCTGGAGCGTGGGATGGGAACAAAGACCCGCGACTGAAGCTGAAATAGCGGACATGAGGTCAGTCGTGAGAGAAGGTATGGAAGAAGGAGCTTATGGGATATCCACCGGACTCGACTATCCGCCCGGGGCCTACGCCTCAACTGACGAACTAATAGAGATTTCCGAAGAAAGCGCCAAGTTGGGAGGCTTTTACCATACCCACACTCGAGCCAGTTTGAAAGAGAAAGGAGTACTCGCTCCATGGGAAGAGTCTATAGAAATAGGTCGCAAATCTGAGATTCCTATTCATCTAACCCATTTCAGACAAGGCTACCAAGGGGATGGAAGTCATCTAGATTATTTGGGCTTGGTGGATAACGCTCGGACTGAAGGATTAGATGTCACTTTTGATTGTTATACCTACCCGTATTCTGGCACAACAATAACAATTGGCTTACCCCATTGGGCTAAAGACGGAGGCCCAGAGCGATTAATAGCTGCCCTTAAAGATCCTGATGACAGATCAAGAATGAAAAAAGAGATAACTGTAGACAGACTGGAAAATAATTGGCTAACAAATTTTACAAAAGAGAAAAATAAAATTTATGACGGCCTGTTAATCACTGAGATAGCAAATCTCAGGGACCAGGACCCTGCTGACGCCCTTTTTGATCTGCTGTTGGAAGAAAATCTAGGTATATCCACTGTGGGACTCGGCACTAATCCCCAAACCCTACCAGCATTCGTTTCTCACCCCGCGGGGATGGTAGCAAGCGACGCGATTTTATTTGGGGAATATCCAAATCCCAGAACTTATGGATGCTTTCCAGTCGTACTTGCTGAATTTGTTAGAGCTGAAAAACAGCTAAGACTTCCTGAAGCCATAAGAAAAATGACGTCATTCCCAGCTCAACGCCTAGGGTTAAAAGATAGGGGGTTGATCAGGGACGGTTACAAGGCCGATATAGTTCTATTCAACCCAGACACCGTAAAAGCGCCCGCGACCAAGGAACATCCAAAACAATACCCGATCGGCATCGACTATGTGATAGTAAATGGAAAACTGGTAATCGATGAGGGTAATAACACTGGCATTACTCCAGGCAGAGCCTTACGACGAGGAAGAGATTGATTGAATTGTGACAAATGGCCTCTTGGGTTCAAACCTTTCGGCAAAGTGTATTGTTAGCTAATTGGAGGTCGGTGCTGGATCCATGGTCTTGCCTCCTCGAACGCAGCGCTTACAGCAAGAACTGTCTCCTCATCTCCAGGCTTTCCTACAATATGAAGACCTACCGGCATTCCATCTGAATCGAAACCACATGGGACGCTTGCAGCAGTATAACCAATGGTGTTTATAGGATGTGTGAACGGTAAGAACCCCCATTCTGGACTCGGATATGGCTTTTGGCCACCAATAGTTTCCGGATAAGCGTCTGTCGGAAATGCGGTAACTGCCATTGTGGGAGATAGGATTACGTCAAATTTATCAAATTCATCCGCAAATAACTGAATCATCCTGTCTCTCTCCCCTACTGCCCTAACGTAATCAGACCCAGTTGTTTTTGAGCCGTGTTCAATCGTATATTTGGCATACCAGGTTAGAGGATCTTCTTCATCATCTAGTAAATGTCCCTGGGTGGCGTAAGCACCCGCAGCAAAAAGCGTAAACCATGTATCAAAGGCTCCTTCCAACTTTATGTCAGATTCAATTACTGTGCATCCAAGTTCGGTGAACACGTTAGCTGCGCTCTCACTGATAGTTAAGACTTCACTGTCAACCGCAGCATACCCATAATCTGGACTCCACCCAATTTTCAAACCAGATACTCCTCTAGTGACCGACTCTAAAAAATTAGGTACAGAGGACCTAAGGGAACCAGGATCTCTCGAATCATATCCGGCCATCACCTGTAGCAATAGGGCTGCATCTTGAACCGTTCTGGTTAGTGGCCCTTGTTGGCTCGTATAGTTCGCCAACGGAGAACCAGGCACGCCAGAGAAACTTGAGACTCTTCCTTGCGTGGGCTTTATGCCATAGGTACCATTAAAACTGGCTGGTATTCTAATCGAACCCCCGCCATCCCCTCCCGTTGCGAGGGATGTAAGCCCTGCAACAATAGAGGCCCCAGCACCACCGCTGGACCCTCCCGAGGTTCTATCCACATTCCATGGGTTACGACAGGGATCTCCCAGTCGATTCTCATTAGCACCTAGCAGGCCAAATTCTGGAGAATTGGTCTTACCTAGCATAATTGCCCCGGCTTCAAGAACACGCTCCACAACTGCACAATCTGCTTCAGGAACACGGTCCTTATAGGCTAAAGATCCTCCCGTCGTGCGTACTCCTTTGGTCATCTGAAGATCTTTAATAGAAATAGGAATACCATGAAGTGCTCCCAACTCATCTCCATTTACCAATTTATCTTCAGCATTTTGAGCCGCACGCAGCGCGATATCAGCTGTTACTGTCAGATATGAATTCAGATTTGAATCGAGCTTTTCAATACGCTCGAGATATAATTTTGTTATCTCGACTGGAGATAACTCCTTTGATTTTATAAGCTCGCCAATTCTTGTTGCCGGTTCAAAAGCCAAGTTCTCATCTATCTCTGCCATCTTTACTCTCCATTTGCATATTCCAAAGTATTAGAGTTTTTCCAACAAACCTAAGATATCGCTCCATAAGTACTAACGTGGTTAGGGCTTACCATAAAATGCTGAGCCGCAGCATGCATATCTCTGAAACACTGCTGCAACGAACTGTCCATGTTCAATGCAGAACCACCTGCGGCATGAAAGCACGAATCTACTATTTCAACAGATTCCCTGGTCACCCATGACCCTACCGCTCTAACCCTCGACTGTTCTGTCTCGGAAAGAACCTCCCCTGACTTAGCCACATTCCATGCCTGCTCAAACACATTTTTGGAAAGTGCTTCGATTGATCTCATCTTCAAGTCAACATTACCGAGCATCATTTGGAAATGAGGACTATTCCCAATTAAACTCTGTCCAGGAATACCTCTTGCCTTAGACAAAGACAGAGATCTAATCTCTTGCAATGCCCTTTTTGCAGTCCCGATCGCAATCCCAGCATGACCAAACACCACAAAAGCAGGTCTCTTTATTCTGTATAGAGCTCCACCCCGCAAGGGAAGGTCATCTCCTGACCAAGTGAGCTCAAGCGGAACATGTGCTTTGGAAACCGCGTAATCATTACTCCCACTTCCTCTTAAACCCGCCACATTCCAGTTATCAATTATCTGAACTTCCGACGTTCTGAACAATGCTCTTATTTCCGATGATCTATTTTGCTTGACACCGCATAAGATTTTAGCCCCTGCCGTGACCCATTCTGAGCCTTTTATGCCACTGCCGTAAGGCCACCTACCAGACACCACAAATCCGTCTTCTGAAGCCCTTGCCTCTCCAAACGGCATGCCAACTCCAACGATCGGTGGGTGAGATTTAGAAGATTCTCTGCCAAAAACTATGTCTATCCCATTGTTGGGAAGAAAAGCTCCCGCCGATCCAACATTTGTCGCACTTACCATAGTGCACCAGGCAGCCGAGGTATCAATTGAGGCCAAAGCCGCCAATACTTCAAGTTGGGTGACAGGATCAGCCTCGGCGCCACCAAGCTCTGAAGGCAGCTTCAAAGAGAGAAGCCCACTATTATGAATAGCACCCCAGCTATCTGGATGTAAGTAGCAATGTTCTTCGCCAAATGAGACATTCCCAGCCACTGTATCTGAAACCGATGAGACAGCACCCAACAAAGCTTCCCGCTTTTCGAGTCGATCCTCGGGCCATCTATTCAGCACCATATAATCTCTTGCCTAGGCAGGGATGCGGGATCTAGCTTGATCTAGCAATAACTCCTCAGCATCTTCAAGATTTACTGGGTCTGCACAAGGTTGGGGAACGGGGAATCCTGTCCGATAATAAACCTCTATGGTATTTCCTTCAGGGTCAAGGGCGTACATACCAAACGCATTACCATGGCTGACAGTACGTTCAATACGCACCTCTTCTTTTTTGAACACTGAGTGAAATTGTTTTAGCTCCGAAAGCGTATTAACGTAGAAAGAGATCTGTTGAACCATCTTAGATCCTTCAGGCACATCCCTTCCTTTCATCAGAACAAACTCGTGATGTTCTTCATCGGGATTAGACGACATGAACACGATTCCTCTGTTCTCTGTTTCTTCATCCGTAATTTCAAGCCCCATAACTCGAGAGTAAAAGTCTCTCATCTTAAATAAATCATGCGTATATATTCCCACATGACCTAATCCTGCTACTGCTGGCATACTTCACCTCCAAAAGCATTAAATCCTAGAATCACCACAATGATATGGCATGGGTCAAGGCAGAATGGCAGAATGGAGCCAAAAGGAATTATTTGTTAGGTGTGGGACCGATCCATACATGCATAAATTAATGCCCTCTATAACCTTGAATCTGCATGGTTATTGACATGAGAAATCCCGATGCCATAATGGTGTAAATGCAGAGATATAATAGCTTGTATCTGACAAAGGGATAATTCACCTGTATTCGTGATAGGAGGTTGGTATGACTGTAACGGCGGAGAGAGAATTGTTAGCCCACCTTTTGAGGCGTGCAGGGTTCGGGGCAAGCAGTGACGATCTTGATATATTTTGCGAAATTGGTTACGAAGCCACTGTGGAAAAACTACTAAATGTAGACTCCGAGGCAGCGGTTGATGAATATTCGTTACTGAGACGCCACCCTATTACTGAGGTTCCCGGTGGAGCATCAGGACCTGGCCAGGCTAACTGGCTATATTTCATGTTGAACACCCATCGACCACTTCAGGAGAAAATGGCACTTTTCTGGCATCATGTGTTTGCTACAGGGAACGCAAAAGTAGATAACTGCAACCATCTCCTTGACCAGATTGCCATGTTCCGTGAAGAGGGCATGGGAAATTATCGAAACTTGCTAGTTAACTTAGCCAGGGACCCTGCAATGATATTCTGGCTGGACAATAACGAAAATCATAAAAACGCTCCTAACGAGAACTGGGGACGTGAATTACTTGAACTATTTTCCCTGGGAGTGGGTAATTACACTGAAACTGATGTCTTTGAGTGCTCTAGAGCATTCACCGGGTGGACGATTGGCGCAAAGATGCCTAGATACCCATATGGAAGACACCCCTGGAAATTTGAGTTTAGGGCAGAGGACCACGACTACACAGAGAAGACATTCTTAGGTCATACAGGGAACTTCGATGGCGAAGATATCATTGACATCATCCTGCAACAGGACGCATGTTCAAAATTCATAGCTCGACATCTCTACAATTTTTTTGTCGAAGATGAACCTCAGGTTCCCGCATGGAACATAGAGGCTCCAAAAAATCCTGAGGCAGTGGATCAGCTAGCAAAGGTGCTTGTTGATTCGAACTATGAAGTAAAGCCAGTATTGAGAGTATTGCTTAACTCCAGTTTCTTCAAGGAATCGGCCTATAAGAGAGTTAAGAGCCCGGTGGAAGTGGTTGTTGGAACACTGAGGCTTGTTGAAGACGTTCTAGGACCCGACCCTCGATTAGAATCCACCGCCAAGGAACCAGGATACATGGGACAAGATATATTGGATCCCCCGAGCGTGGAGGGCTGGCATACAGGTCGGGAGTGGATTAACAGCGGGGCTCTTGTAAAAAGGGTTAATTTCGTATCTGATCGTCTCAGTGACACCTCTCTTCCAGGTGTAAAAAAGATCATTTCTAAAATTGCAGACTGTGACGGCACCATGTCACCGGAAGAACTGGTGGAAAAGTGCTTGGAGCAAATGGGGCCGTTACCAGTAAAGGGGAAAACGCGAGAAGAACTCGTCTCACATGCAAATGAACAGGGCGATATAACCTGGGATGAAAAATCCTACGAAGAATCTGCAGTAAGAGCTAGTGAAATGCTGGCTCTAATCGCGTCAACTAGGGAGTACCAGTTCGGATAAACATTGGATTTGGAAGAGTCTGAGCTGTAAGTAGAGGAGGCAAACATGGTCACGAAAGACAAAGAACCCATAATAGTTGTTCTGCAGTTGTCCGGGGGAAACGACTATTTCAACACGGTTATCCCCTACAACGATAGTAACTACTACGACAACAGAAGATCCTTGAGCATCCCAGAGGCTGAGATGCTCACCATAGATGCGGAATATGCCCTGCACCCATCGATGTCACCCATGAGGGACATATATAAAAAAGGAAATATGGCCATTATCCACGGAATCGGATACGCAAATTCTCCAAGGTCCCACTTCCGGTCTATGGATATTTGGCACACGGCTGAACCAGATAAAGTCGGCACAGAGGGATGGCTAGGTAGAGCTATTCGTGAATTAGATCCGGAGAGTGAAAACCCAGTTACGGCAGTCAATATTGGACAGGGCCTGCCTAGGGCATTAGTAACTCCTGGAGTTTCGGTTGCATCTGTAGCAGATTTATCAACCTATGGACTTTTAACGAGTGTTGAGCAAGATTTAGTGAGAGAAAAAATGCTGACCCGGTTTTCTAACATGTACGGTGCAGCTCTAGGCTCTGGGCCTGTTCTGGATTATCTAGGCCAAACTGGCATTGATGCATTACATGGGGCCGATATTCTGAAAGTCGCTCCAGACAAATATGAATCCAACATCGAATATGCTGATAATTCCATAGCGAAGAATTTGAGAGATGTAGCAACTATTCATAAGGCGAATTTGGGTACAAGAGTCTTCTATACCCAACATGGAAGCTTTGACACCCATGCAGCCCAAGCCCCTACCCATGCTCAGTTATGGCAAGAAGTTTCTACAGCTATACAAGATTTTTGGGATGACCTGGAAGAAACAGGGCATGACGAAAATGTCGTGATGTTCCTGTTTTCTGAGTTTGGTCGAAGAGTTAGGGACAATGGGTCAGGGACGGACCATGGTGCAGCCGGAGTTTCGTTTGTAATCGGGCCCAGAGTGAACGGAGGAATGTACAGTCGGTACCCTGAAACAAGAGCTGATGCTCTCGAACAAGGAGACTTAGTTCCCAATCAAGATTTCAGGGGTGTTTATACTACTTTGCTGGAGGACTGGCTGGAGGTTGAGGCCGCTCCCATAGTTAATGGAGCATTTTCCAGCGAGAAGTTCATTCAATCCTCTAATTAGATAAACGCATCATAAAGAATTTGCTCGGAGGCAAAGATGCTTACAACTACAGTCCAAGGCAGAACTTGGAATTTCAGTCATGCAATAGGAAGAAATGCAGCAGCAGGTAACGGATTTACCCAGCCTATGAGCATAGTCAGCTTTAAAGATGACTCTATATATGTGCTCAGTAGAGGTGGCGACGGTGCTGGAGGGGTGGTACAGCCGAACAAAAGAATCGGCAGAGTAACCATTAATGAAGAGTTTATTGGGGATTTTGGACACGGAGATTTTACGTGGCCTTCCTCTCTGGCAGTGGACAGCAGAAGCCATGTCTACTGCACCGACGAGCATACAAACACTGTAATCGAATATGATCCGGAAGGTAAAAAGATAGGGGAATGGGGAACCCCGGGTAACAAAGAAGGTAATCTAAATATGCCTTCTGGAATCGCGTTTGATTCAGGTGACAATCTTTTCATAGTTGACTCAGGAAACAACAGGATACAAAAATTTACCAAGGAAGGTGAATTTATCCTTGCGTGGGGCGAGGCAGGGAGTTCAGAAGGCCAGTTTTCGGACCCGTGGGGTATCACTGTGGACCAAAACTCTAACGTTTATGTGGCTGACTGGGGTAACGACAGAGTCCAGAAATTCACATCTGAAGGAGAGTTCTTACTCTCATATGGTGTCACATTCCCAGAAGATATGAGACTAAACCATCCATCGGATGTAGCAGTTGACAGTGAAGGCGACGTTTACGTGGTGGACTGGGGAAATAAACGGGTACAAATTTTTGATCCGGAAGGAGAGATCCTCACAAGTCTCTATGGAGATGCGTACGAATTCTCTCAATGGGCCAAAGAGGTCGTAGAGTCCAATCCTGACGCATTAAAAGCTTATCGCAGGGTAGAAGACAAGTCTTCTCTGGCAACTTTTGAAAGACCTACCTCTATAACAATAGACAGTCAGGACCGAATAATCGTATCTGAAAGCACTAGAGGTAGACTGCAAGTCTACGCCAAGGAAAAAGACTACTTAGACCCCCAATACAATCTTTAGAGTCTACGGCCTGAAAGGTTATTTGGAGAAATCGAAAGTACGAGTTCTCTGCTTAGGATTTGAAAAAACTCACAATTCGTTGGAACTCATAACATTCTCCGCGAACCAGTGTATGCGGGAAATCATTTCATCCGGTGGATAGGACCATATTGGACCATAGTATTCGCAGCCAGCGTCTCTGTACTCACATATAGTTTCTAAGCATAGAGAGGCGTCAGTAAACACCTCAAAATTCTGAAGGGCCCCTTTTATATCTTCCCTGATTCCATTATCTGTTCGGATTTCATGTAATTTCTGCAGTCCACAAGCATAATCTGACGGTGTAATGTTAGTAGGAATCCACCCATCTCCATAAAGGGCTGCCAATTCCATCATTTTTGGTCCTTTTACGCCAAACCACATTGGGGGATGAGGTTTTTGTACGGGAGAAGGCAAAATTTCGGCACCTTTCGAACTAAAATACGTCCCATTGAAATCACTGGTCCCCCCTCCCCAAAGCGTGGTTATGAGCTCTAAAGCTTCCGATGTTTGTGCAACTCGCTTACCGGTGGGTAACCACTCACTAAACCCGTCAAACTCAGGCCTGTGCCAGCCTGCTCCAACACCAAGTATGGTCCGGCCACCAGATAACAAGTCTACGCTGCTTACGATCTTTGCAAGTTGAGAAGGCGGACGGAAAGGAAGAGGGGTTACCACTGTACCCAATTTAATCCTGGACGTCTGACCAGCGAGATATGACAAAATACTCCACGCATCTAGAGTTTCAGAACTATCTGGAAGCATGTAATGGTCCCATGAAAGGAAACCGTAAAATCCCGCTTCCTCAGCCGCAACCGCAACATCACGAATGAGTCCTCTATCCAAATATCCCTCTTTAACTGGGTATATTAAATTGAACTTCACCTAATCTCCTCATACTTCATACGACACAATATTTACATTTAAACATCACCGAAAAACAAAGCGCTTTAGTTATTTATGAATATTTGCCAGATACTTGGGGAGTAGTATCATCAAAACCTTGATCCTGTCTCTCTAGCCTTGTTTCACGCTTCCATTTGCGTCCGAGATCATCACTAACACCAATATGAAGTTTCCCCAAACCTTCTGTTTCTAGTTCAATCTTGTCTCCATCCATAATTGGAGTAAGGCCTCTATGATTCGTACCTGTTGCTACAACATCTCCTGGATTTAGAGTGTGTATTGAGGTTACCCATTCAATTACTCTTGGTATCTGGTGGGCCATATCATCCGTATTGAAATCCTGCTTCAAGTCCCCATTTACAGAAAGTTTTATATTAAGGTTTTGGGGGTTATCAACCTCATCTGATGTAACTATGAACGGCCCCATGGGAGCGAAAGTATCCCTTGATTTCATCTGGTAAAAAACACCCCCACCAGAACCTAGGCCCCGGGCAGACATATCAATGAAATTCATATATCCGAATATGTAATCAAATGCATCCTCAGCCCGTACCTGTGTGGCAGTTTTTCCTATTACCAATGCCATTTCCGCTTCCGGTTCAAATATCGTAGCGGGAACATCTGGCAAAACTATTGTTCCTCCGTCAGGAAGTACCGCATTGGGAGATTTATGGAAAGCGTTAATGGGAGCAGGGGCATCTCTTGTCCCATCCTCCATATAGTTCACCGCCATACAAACAATATTATGAGGATTTGGTGCTGGCGATTTAAAAGAAACTGATGCAATCGGCACCCCTTCTGAAGATTCAACTACATCTTCTATCGCGCTCCTGTAACTTCCAAACGACTCTATAATCCTGTTAAGTAATCCCTGAGGATGGTTATGCTCATTAACTGGAATAGCTTCAGATATGTCTACTATCTTGTCTCCTTTCACAACACCCAGAGTAAAATCATTAAAAAATGCCAACTTCATTTCTTGCTCCTAAATTTCTAGATTTAGTCGTAACAACCACCGGGGTGAATATAGCACCTAATCAGCTATAGGTCACCAACCCACTATTAAATTTAATAATAGAAGAGGAAATGCCACTCGAAGCAAAGAGAACAATAATCTCTCCATAAATGCTAGTATCCACAAAGAGTATCGAGTGACGGACTTTAGGAGAAAAAAATGACCAAAAGAGTGTTGATAACAGGAATGAGTGGCTTAATAGGTGGATTGCTTAAAACACATCTCACGGATAAGGGTGGATACGAACTTACAGCACTAAACAGAAGCCCTGTAGAAGGTGTAAAAACCTTCCAGTCTGACATCACAGACCTAGAGTCCATTGCACCCGCTTTCGACAACCAGGATGTAGTAGTGCACCTTGCGGCATATCTAGGTTCCCAGGAATGGGAACATCAGCATTCCGTTAACGTTGTAGGTACCTACAACGTTTTTGAGGCAGCCCGGCGGGCAGGAGTAAAAAGAGTGGTGTTCGCTTCAAGTGGAAGTGCAATAAGAGGATTTGAGAGAGTATCTCCTTATAAGGAAATTGCTGAAGGCAGTTACCACGAAGTCCCAAAGGATTTTGACATGATTACTCACGAACAAGTGCGTCCAGATGCTCTTTACGGCGCAACCAAAGTTTGGGGTGAGGCCCTGGGGCGACATTTTTCAGACGAATATAACCTCTCTGTAATCAGCGTACGAATAGGTGTTGTTAAAAAAGAAAATAAACCCTTGAGTGTTAGGGAAAATGCGAGTTACCTAGGACACGACGATATATGTAACATGCTCAGACTCTGCATAGACGCTCCCAACACAATTAGATGTGAAACAGTTTTCGCTGTTTCAAACAACAAGTGGAATTATCGTGATCTTAATCACGCAGAAAAAATACTCGGATACAAACCCGAAAATTCTGCAGATGACAACTTTTTTAATCCGGGTAATTAGCCAGCTTGATCTAGAAATGTAACCAACACAGCAGATTCAAAATTAGGCTGCCACCACAAGGAGAAAGAAATGAGTATAGACGTTAATCAATCATCCGCAGTAGATATAGGAAAAGCGATCGCCTCAAAAGAGATAACCAGTAGAGAGGCCGTAGAAAAGTGTATTGAAAGAATCAACAAAATCAACCCTTCTATAAACGCAGTAGTGCAAGATTGTTTTGAAAGAGCACTCTCTGAAGCTGATTCATTAGATAATGAACTCGCTCAAGGAATAACCCGAGGTCCTCTCCATGGAGTTCCCATGACCTTAAAAGACTCCTTGGATACAGAGGAAGTTATTACAACCTGGGCAACTCTGGGGAGACAAAATGAAGTCCCCGAGGCAGACGCAACTTTGGTATCAAGACTTCGTGAAGCCGGGTCAATTTTACTCGGGAAAACCAATACTCCAGAGCTGACTCTTGCTGCTGATACCGATAATTTGGTCTACGGTAGAACTAAAAATCCTTACGACATAAATCTGTCTCCAGGTGGAAGCAGTGGAGGAGCCGCGGCAATCATCGCTACTGGAGGGTCCCCATTTGATATAGGCAGCGATACGGGAGGCAGCATACGCATACCATCACACAGTTGTGGAATTGCAGGAATCAAGCCGACCTCAGGAAGAGTCCCACGTACAGGACATTGTATTTCTTACGCTCTGGGAGCAACGGAATCCCTAACTCAGAATGGCCCTATGGCACGGTATGTTCGAGACCTTAATCCAATCCTAAAAGTTATATCAGGCCCTGATTTTAAGGATCCGTACATAGTACCTATGCCCATCGGAGATCCGGGAGAAATAGATATAAAAGGAATGAGAATTGCTTTTCATACAGACAATGGTTTGATGTCACCCACTCAAGAGGTTTCAGATATTGTGAGAGATGTAGCATCAGGATTACAAGACAGAGGAGCAGCAACTGTAGAGATCCTACCTGACCCACTTAACATGTTGAAGCAAATCGATGGAAGGAATGGAACAGGGGATGGAAGAGAATGGGTCAGAAGAATCCTTAAGAAAGCAGGGACCAGCCAATTCTCACCATTCATCGAAAATAGACTAGAAGAAGCCTCAGAAATACCAACGTCGGAGTTCACAGAAGTTCTTGAGATGGTAGATCACTACAGGAGTGGAATGATCCAATTCATGAAAGACTTCGATGTGATTCTATGTCCCGCATCTGCTAAACCCGCAGTGGGGCCTGGTGAAAGCTTTCTACCTGAAAACAAGTTTCTTTATTCGTATACTTCAGCCTTTAATGTCACTGGATGGCCGGCCGGAGTAGTAAGAGGAGGAACATCTTCAAGCAATTTACCAATAGCTGTTCAGGTAGTAGGGAAACCCTGGAGAGAAGATATTGTCCTGTCTGTCTTAGAAACTGTAGAGGAAATCACTGGCGGATGGATAGCTCCCGCTTCAGTATTATGATGTGAATGAATTTTGAACCGGAACTGACGGTCACACCAGAACAAATTTGCAGACAAAAAAGTACCCACTCTATCACTTTAATACGCAAGTGAGGTGGGACAATATTGATCGAATATAATAATTAGAATCTCTAAAAACTTCTCCAACGTCCCAAAATATTGAACGAAAGGCACTCAAACTTATGGTTACCCAGCGCGGTCAATGTTAGAGAGCCTAAAGTACAAAGACTATAGGTACCTTTGGACATCGGTTGCCACTCTTCACTGGGCTGAATATATGGAGATGGTAATCCTATCCTGGTTCATACTTGAGAAAACTAACTCGCCCTTGATATTGGGAATATATGGCGCACTTCGATTCACAGCGACTTTGTTCGCCCCTCTGATAGGCGTAGTTGTAGATCGCCTCGAAAAAAGAGTTCTAATAATCCTGGTCAGGGCTTCATTCCTCCTCAACTCAAGTATCGGTCTGACATTAATATTTTTTGACAATCTTGATAAGTGGGAAATTCTAATATTGGCTGGATTTCTCGGCATTTCAAAAACAGCCGAAATGGTAGTTCGCCAGTCAATCATGCCCGAAATAGTTCCCGAAAAAAGCATTCGGAATGGTCTTGCATTGGAGAGAGCGGGAGGTGATGTAACACAAATAGTCAGTCCCATTGCCGGTGGTTACTTACTAAGTTGGACCGATATGACAATGAGTTATTCGGTTGTGATTATATTTTATCTACTATCATTCATGCTTTCATTCAGGATAGGACAAAATCCCCTGCATGTAACCACTACTCATATCGATAACAAGCGGCCTGTGATTTCATCTTTGGTTGAAGCATTGAAACATGTACGAACTGTCCCCGCACTAGCTGGTCTATTAATAATGGCAGTAATAATTAATTTGACCGCGTACCCGCTCTACTTTTCACTTGCTGCAGTTGTAGTGAAGCAAGTGTTTCAGACCAGTTCGGAGAGCTTGGGGATAATTCTAGGAACCTATTCGTTAGGAGCCGCAATTGGTTCCATTAGCCTCAGTTCTGGTTTAATTCGAATTAGAGGAGGGGTGCTAATAGTTTGTAGCTCTTTTATATGGCACGTGTCGACAGCTCTAGTAAGTCTTGCTCCTAGTACTTTTGTAAGTCTGCCAATATTTTTTTCTGCAGGAATTGGAACATCTATGTGTGTAATCATGATTTCAACTATGATTCTTAACCTAACCCCTTCAAACCTTAGGGGGCGAATAATGGGACTTAGGCAACTGGCTGTGGGTGGATTGCCCTTGGGACTATTACTCTCCGGGGCAATAACGGAATTAGCCGGAGTCCAAGTTGCTCTGGTATTCAATGGGATCATGGGCTCACTTTTGACAATAGGTGTTTGTCTGCTATGGCCCCAGATGGTTAGATCGCAATCCACAAAAAGCTAGCGTCCAACTAATCAATCTATTTCACTAGCTGTAACTTACTTATAGCCCCTTCTACATAGAGTATTTCTACAGTTTTCTTCAAATACTCGTTGATAACTGTTTTGTCCGGACTATTCACTTTATCTCTGACTCGCTCAGATATTAAACGCATATTCGCTTCACCGTCGATCAAATCTAATAACAATGCAACAAACGAACTACAATCGGTATCATCCTGTCTCTCAGGTGAGTGGAGCACGAGTCCCCACTCGAACCTACCTGCAGATAAAACAGGCTTTCTAACAACATAGGTATCTTCATGTAAGTAAGGGACCAGATGATTCCAGTCATTAAAGTACATTTCCAACTCCCGTCGTCGAGAATCCCTATCATTCTGTTGCGATTCAAGAGCATATTTGAACGATTCTGGTAATTCCCCCTTTTCCAAAACAGCCCTTTCATAACCCCTTACAGATTGTCCAGATACAGCTTTGATAAAGGCCTCCCGCCCAGTAGAAATCCCACCTCGGCCCAATATTTTTCTCGCCTCCCAAAAGTAAGAGTCAACAGATCTATTTGTCTGATAGAAAAGTTGGGCCAACTCCCTGAACAAGGAATACTCCCTTCTGATCATATCTTCATACACACGGGCGGTAGCTATCTCCATATCTGGGTCTGATAGTACCGTGACCGCGTAAGCTGATGCTAGAACTCCCGACATAAGAGCCATATGTACGCCTGATGAAAACAATGGGTCTATAAAACAAGCCGCATCACCTGCTAGGACCCAAGATAGACCGGCGATTTGGCTGGATGTGTATGACCAGTCCTTTACGACTTGGGGAGGCTTGAGAAGCTTTGCTGATTGAAGCATCCGACTAGATTCTTTCGCATATGACAGATTCACCTGAAAGTAATCTTCAACATCCCTGGATTGTAATTCCTGTGATGCTTTTTTTGAATCTAGCACAATTCCAACGCTAGCAATGTTTTCCTTTAAAGGTATATTCCAAATCCAACCCTCTGAAAAAGATTCAATAAAAATATTGTTCTCGTTAGGTTTAGGCAGGGGAGTCGAGTTTTCAAAATACCCGTATATTGCGAGATTTTGAAAGCTATCATCCCATTGGCGAAGATTCTTAGCCCTGGAAATCAAGGATGATTGACCACTGCAGTCTATAACCATTCTGGACTCTATAAAAAGCTCAGTTCCTAGTCGGTTATTGCAACGAACTCCCACGGCTCTTTCATCGAGAAAAATCACTTCAATTACTTGATTCTCCTCTCTAACATCGACGCCTACAACTCGCGCTTTATTGAGAAGAATAGTATCGAATTCGGGGCGGTTAACCTGATATGCTTTAGTGTATTCTTGGTTCGTTTCACTGAAGCTCCACGTCCAAGGTTCAGATCCACTCCCCCACACCATAGTGGCCCCATGTTTGACAGGAAATCCCGCAGCAGCTATTTCCGCCTCAACACCTAACTCTCTAAGTATAGGCATACTGGCCGGAAGCAAGGATTCACCTATGTGGTCTCTAGGAAATTTGAGGCGTTCGAGAAGCACAACGGACAAACCAGCTTTGGCCGCCATGGAAGCGGCACAACTTCCAGATGGGCCGCCACCTATAACGACCACATCAAAAGACTCACTCAATGTGTTTCGGTACTAAGAAAAAGCTACAGGCTGTTACCACTAGTCCGGTATATATGCGTTGCCAACTATAACCACAGTACCGTCGTCTTTTTCCATCCACACCCGAGCCTCTGCAATATCGTCGCTTACAGATCTTTCATCTGTAAGTACCCCTCTCGCTGTTACCCTGTCACCTGGCCAAACAATATTGGTGAATTTAACATCCAGCTTGCCACCTTCAAACCATTTCTGGCCAAAGCTTCGATCCAACATATCCCCGATGTAGGAAATAGTCATTTTTCCCCCAACGACCACCTCCTCAAATCCTAGCTCCTGAGATGCCTCTCGATTTGTGTGATAGTGCTTGTTCCCATGAAAGAATGTTCCACACATCTCTAAATCAATTTCTCTCGTGACTGGATCCAATAGATCACCTTTTGGGACATTGAATTTCCGAACCCCTTCTTTATCAGAAGGCTTTCTCAGCGCCACTCTGCCTGAATTCTGGTCGAGTAAATAACTCTGATGATGGCGCATCACACCGAGAATAGTGTCATTTTCCCCATAGATGGTGGATTCTTGAAGAACGATCGTCCTGTTTCTCCACTCGTATATATCTTGGACTCGAGATTCAACTCTCATCTCTGTTCGCGAAGTTAAAGGAGCATGAAAGTCGAGCTCTTGACGCATCCATAGGTTGCCAAAATTATTACGGAAACTGGCTCCAGCCATTGACTCAGCGTCTACAAGAATCATTGATGGAAGTAACTTGTCACTACTTTCCCCGCTATCTTCATACCAATCGGAGTCCAATTTAAGACCTTCAAAGTAATCTTGTACATGATTTGTAGATACCTCAAACGCTCGAGGTTCCAGTTCCTTTCCTACAAAAGCTTCCTCAGAGTGATGTTCTCTGTTTGTCATATTACGGACCCCCATCTTTTGTTAACGGGCCCCCTTTAAGTACAGGGGCCCTAATATTTATTACTAGTACTGACGCTGCTCTCTTGACCTTCCTCCCATAGTTCCATAGGAGACATTTTGGTCTATTACAACGTCCACCAACGCCGGTTTACCAGACTCAAAGGCTCTCTCAAGAGCCGGTTTTATCTGGTCTGGCTCAGACACCCGCTCTGAGTGACCTCCCATACCTTCCATTATCTTGGCATAATCGGTGTCTTGTGAAAGATAGGTCCCAAGAGCTCTTCCCCCTCTTTTAACCACACCTTGAGTGGTCTGGTTCCAGGCCCCGTTATTACCAACTATGGAAACAATCGGCAAATCAAATCTCACATATGACTCAACATCAAATCCGGTCAGTCCAAATCCACCATCTCCATAGACTATGCAGACCTGTTTCCCGGGTCTGGCTAGCTGAGCAGCAGCAGCAAACCCACTACCAGCTCCAAGACATCCAAACTGTCCGGGGTCAAGCCAGTGTCCAGGTTTATTTATGTTAAGTACTCTGGCAGCGAAAGTAACGATGTCACCTCCATCACCTATAACAGTGGCATCTTCATCCAGTACATCTCTTAGTTCTTTGCAAAGTCTCATGGGATGTATTGGGTTAGAGTCACTATTCAGTAGTTCCTCATCAGCAGCCTTTAATGCCTTGTCCTCGGTCATAACTTCTTCGACCCAAGACTTTCCCTTGGATTTGTATCCAGATGCCTCTAATCCATCTAGAACCTGACCCAAAACCGCACCAACGTCTCCTACCACACCCGCATCAACATCTCTATTCTGGCCAATTTTGTTTCCATCCATCATGATTTCTATAAGCTTCGGGTTCTGGGGGAACAATCTGTCTTCACCATAGCTCAATCTGAAATCTATTGGAGTTCCAATGAGGACCACAGCGTCAGACTTGACCAAGCCATATCTCCTTCCCAAACTCCCTAAATTTGGATGATTTGAAGGAAGACTTCCTCTACCCATGGCATTAAGGAAAACTGGAGAATCTATAGTTTCAACAAATCTCCTAAGCTCTTCAGCAGCATCACACCACCAGACATCTGATCCCGCAAGGATCATGGGGCGCTCAGCATTCTTTAAAATATCGACGACCTTTTGTATATATTCTGGGTCACCGAAAGCTCTTGCCTCGGTTCTATATCTGTCAGGATATCTAACATTTTCTTCATCAGTCACGCCACCTACGATATCGATAGGGATTTCCAGATAAGCTGGGCCAGGTACACCGCTTGTTGCTGCTCTAAAAGCGTTCGCGACATATTCGGGTATACGTTCTACCCTTTTCACCTGTTCAGAGAATTTGGTTACAGGTTTTAGAAAAGTCGCACTATCGAAGTCCTGTAATCCACCACGTAGATGGTCTGCAATACCTGCGTTGCCTCCAATCATAATCATAGGGCTTGGTGCTTGGTAAGCATTCGCGATACCAGTTACGGCATCCGTTACCCCAGGCCCAGCGGTTACAATGGCAACACCTGGTTTGCCAGTAACTTTAGCCCAACCTTCAGCTGCGTGAGCTGCTACCTGCTCATGTCGAAAGTCAACTATCTTAATACCTTCATCTGCACAACCTTCATACAGGTTGTATATATGACCTCCGTTCAAGGTGAATATATACTCCACACCTTCCTTCTTTAGAGCCTTCGCGAAAAGGTGTCCCCCATCTATTTCTGCCATACTGTCTCCTCTCTATTGAATGCCTTTAATAAGGCAATATATTTTTACAGGATTGCGCCGGCAGATTGAAGCCGGCCTATATCATCCCAATCGTATCCCAAATTTTCTATAAGAATTTCCTCTGTGTCTTGCCCTACCTCTGGGGCCTCCTTCCAGATGCCCGCCGGGGTGTCGCTATATATGTTTGGATGGTTACACATCTGAACATCACCCAAAACGGGATGATCAAAATGCGTTATGTAATTATTGGACTGAACCTGAATATCGTCTGAGAGTTCTTCAATACTTTGAACCAATGCGTAGATAAAATCAGTCTCAGAATCTCGAAATAACTTATCCCACTCAGCAACCGTCTTTGTCGCAAACCTCTCGTCAAGAATTTTAACTATGTCGGTAGCATTTTCTGCTCTGGCCGACATATCGACAAACCTTTCGTCTTCAATAAACTGTTCAAGTCCCATCTCTTTCATAAGAGGGGCCCAATACCTATCAGGTTGGAGATGCATCATCACTATTGATTTGCCATCACTACCATTGTAGGTATTTGATAACGGATTTGTTGGACTTTCCCTACTATATGAGGCGAAATTCACACCGCCCTGCAGTAGACTCATTGAAATTCCTAAACCCTGGAGCCACATATTGGCACTCAAATGAGATGTTTCGACTTTTTGTCCCACGCCTCGTATACCCCTTGATACAAGTGCTGCCAAAATCCCCTGGCAAAGCATTATTCCACCGATTTGATCAGAAACCCCCTGAGTGATCCTTGTAGGATATTCTTGATAGTCTTCCGTTGCAGACATCATCAATCCTGATCTGGCCTGTCCACACCCATCGAACGAAGGCTGGACAGCGTCAGGTCCATTTGGGCCATAACCGTTGGCCGAACCGTAAATTAACTTCGGGTTTATCTTCGACAACGTGTCATAGCCAACTCCAAGCCTCTCTGCAACTCCACTACGAAAATTCTGAACAAAGACATCTGCATCTTTTACTAGCTCATGGACAACTTCTAACCCTTCCTCAGTTTTTAGGTTCACAGCTAAACTTCGCTTATTCCTATTCAAGGCCTCAAAGTACGCCACCCTACCTTCACCAAGATCCATTTTCAGGTTTGATGCCCTCGCCAGACCTCTTCCCGGATCTCCGTCGAGAGACTCAATTTTTATGACATCTGCACCCATATCCCCCATCATTGAAGTGCTAACTGGTCCAAATTGCCAAATCGTCCAATCTAATACTTTAACTCCCTTAAGAGGGCCGTCTGGTTGTGAAATGGACCTGGTTCCTTGCAAAATTCACCTCCAATCGTGTTAACGTGCAGCTTCCATAAAGTGTTATAAAGCGATTTATATCATCTTGTGGACCTATTTGGCATCTATTAGAGTGAATTTCTGTGAAGAATGAGTTGAAATAGATCGTAGAGACCACTAGGATTGCGAAAACATTTGGTATCCGAAAGAGTGAGGGAACATTGGCCGTTAGCGAAGCGTCTTTTAAAGAATCCAGGTTGGAAGTGGCAGGGGCAACAATTCAGATGCGTACTGCCGGTGAAGGTAGTCCATTACTGATCCTACACGGAGAACTAGGGTTCCCAGGTTGGATGAGCTATCACGAAACCTTGTCGACATCCCGAAAAGTTTACGCCCCTAGCCATCCAGGCTATGACGAATCTAAGGGGATTGATTGGATGATGCAGGTTCGGGATCTTGCAGGATGGTATCTAGAAGCACTTGATGATATGGGCTTAGACGAGATAGACCTTGTAGGATTTTCTTTTGGGGGATGGCTAGCTGCTGAGATGGCTGTTATGGATCCTTCCAAGTTTCGTAAGCTAGCCCTTGTTGCTCCCACAGGAGTCAAACCTGAAGAGGGAGAAATATATGACATATTTCTTAACCTGGCTCCCGACTACCTGAGAGAAGCCATACACGATTCCAGTTCCTGTGCTGAATTCGATCTCATATGCCCTGAGGAACCCAGTCCTGAAATGCTCGAACTTTGGGAAATAGCTAGAGAGCAATCGTGCAAACTAGGATGGAAACCCTATATGTACAGTCTAGGTCTGAAGCATCTGCTACACAGGCTAAAGAATTTAAATACTCTGATTGTTTGGGGGGGAAACGACAAAATAGTTCCCATCGATGCCGGCCGAATATATCAAGAGTCTATACCCGGTTCCACAATGCAGGTGATGGAAAATGTCGGTCATAGACCTGAGATTGAAAAACCAGGCGAATTTGTCAAAATAATAACAACGTTCCTAGATTCAAAATAATGCTCGTTCACTTCGTATTTAGTGATGAGGAGGCAATAAATGTTCATCGGACACTTCACTGAAAGACCTTACCAGGATCCTGACTCGGGATACTTTGGTGCCACGGGATTGCCGATAAAAGACTTAAGCGTAAGCAACGAAATATACGATCCAATTTTGGGATCTGCCCTCTACAACAGATACTTGGACGAAAAGGTATATGCGGAAGAAATGGGCTTCGATGGACTTATGCTTAACGAGCATCACAGCACACCATTCTGCATGGGTGGAGCTATGAATGTAGAAGCTTCTATTTTGGCCCGTATAACGAAAAAGGCCAAAATAGTGTTGCTTGGAAACATTCTCCCGATATGGGACGATCCTTTATGGCTCGTCGAACAGCTAGCGATGATCGATATGATATCTAAAGGACGTCTAGTTTCTGGTTGGGTGCGAGGAACTGGTCGAGAGAGCGTCTCTCACAACGCCCCTCCGGCTTATAACTGGGAGAGATTCCAAGAAGCTCACGATTTTATAATTAAAGCTTGGACTGAACCAGGTCCATTTAGATGGGAAGGAAAACACTACCAATACAGGTACGTAAATCCATGGATGCGCCCTTACCAAAAGCCACACCCTCAAATTATGCTTCCAGGAGTTGTCAGCAGAGACTCAATCGTCTGGGCTGCAAAGCAACGTATACCTTACATAATGTTGGCCACCCAATTAGAACCAACACGCCAATCATTTCAGGTGTACCACGACACTGCCAAAGAAGAGGGATATGAGGCTGGGTCCCAAAACTTCGGCTATTTGTGGAAGGTTCACGTCGATGAAACTGAGGAATTAGCAGAGGAAGTCGCAAGGA
Organism: uncultured Chloroflexota bacterium; assembly: GCA_913048525.1. Taxonomy (GTDB): domain Bacteria; phylum Chloroflexota; class Dehalococcoidia; order Lucifugimonadales; family UBA826. The sequence goes on along the minus strand of CAJWWP010000001.1, from coordinate 100,183 downwards.
AATTTGTACAAGGACCAAGCAATCCATTTCTGGCTGGAAATGAAGGAACTGCAAATCCTGCCTTGTTGAAACTTCCAGGATTAACATCGCGGAGAAGAGTACTCCCAACCGCCAATGTTGCAACAGCGAACAGAGGCGGACAACTTTCTAGATCTTTTGAAGAGCAGGTCGAAGACTACACGATTATTTCGGGAACTCCCAAAACAGTAATTCCAAAAATAAGACACGTGTTGGAGTACCTAAGGCCAGGATCAGTATTTTTCTGGGATGGTGACGGCGCCATGACTCACGATGATCAGATGAGAAGCCTTCGCCTGATGGGAGAAGAAGTAATTCCAGCTGTACGAGAAATCGCGGATGAACTAGAGTTACGCAGTCCATTCGAGGTTAGTCCAAAGACCGGGGAACCCATTGGAGAAATTTCAGAAGAAGCTGCGGTACCAACGGGAGACTAATAGCAATACTTCAAGTGAAGTTTCGTCAATTCTTTAACCTTAGGTTTGAAACTTCCTAGATTAGAGAGTTGACGAAGTGGCAGGCTCGCACGAGATCTACTCAAACTTCTTTTTCTAAAGAAAGCCGGACGTCTTTGTTTCCTAAACCTCACCCAAACAAAATATTTTACGGTTGGTGGATAGCAGTTACCGCTCTAGCTGTAAATGCAATCCTCTCAGGCCCAACATTTGGAGCAACAGGGCTTTGGATTGACTCTTTAGAACGTGATTTTGGATGGGCAAGAGGGCAATTATCCTGGGCATTTTCATTGGGACAACTAGAAGGAAGCATCGCCGCGCCAATTGTGGGCTACTTGATCGACAGGTTCGGGGGGAAAAAAACAGCGATATCCGGAGCTTTTGTCGGAGTTATAGGGTATCTATTACTAAGTGCAACAAATCCTTTCACACCAGGAGACTCCAGATGGAATGACCCGCTAATATTTTATCTTGCCTATCTCGTGATAATGCTGGGATCCACCCTAGGGGCATGGATACCAATGACAGTAATCATTAACAACTGGTTCGATAGAAATAGAAGCCTAGCTATGTCAATAGGAGGAGTGGGATTTTCGGTCGGAACATTCGCTATTGTTCCCCTATTAGCATTATTGATGCTTCCCGAAATACTCGGGTGGCGCCTCACAGCCGTATTGATTTCTCTAATATTCCTGTTCGTGCCAATACTAATTTGGAAAACCATTAGAAACACTCCTGAAGAGATAGGAGAAGTTCCAGACGGTATAAAAAACAAGGAAAACATAGCCGCTGAATCAGCCAATATTGTGACTAACAATCAGGATTTCACAATTACTGAAGCAATCAGAGAAAAAGCATTCTGGTACATATCAATTGGTCACGGAGCCTCAGCTATGATGACCTCCACCATGATGGTACACCTGATATTAGCTTTTAAGAATCAGGGTCTAACACTCGAAATCGCGGCTTTGGTGTGGGGTATATCTATGGGTATAGGTGGTTTATCCCAACTTTTTGGCGGGGTTATAGGAGACAGGGTAACAAAACGATATGCACTGTTTTGTTTTGGATGTCTTCAGGCAATTGGAGTCGCCCTCGCTGTTATTGTCAGTTCCGTATGGACAGCTCTACTCTTTGCAATAATATACGGAGCAGGGTTTGGAGCACGAGCCCCCATAACAACCGCCATGAGAGGCGAATATTTCGGAAGAAAGTCATTTGGCAAAATCATGGGAATATCCGCCATTATAATGATGATAATGACCATGATAGGCCCAGTGTTTGCTGGGACACTTTTCGACCGACATCAGGACTACACAACTGCATTTGTATCAATGGCTATTTTGGGCGCCGTAGGAAGCGTAGCCTTTCTATTCGCCAAAAAGCCTATTCATCCTTCCCACAAGTCAGCCAGCCACTGAACCATCTGCCTGTCAGATAAATCCGGTGAAATTTATATGTCCAAATCTGCTAGTGTTTGTTTCGCCATTTTCTCAACCCACCCACCGTCGGCACCAGCTGTAAGAAACAGACATCCATGAGAAATCCAGTGATTTGCACCGTCAGCGTCGCCAGTCCAAATCCCAGGTATCTTTCCAGCCTCTTGGCAGTCAGCAATTATCTCCTCAATGGTTTTATGGTGCAAATCCCTCCCTTCTTGCGTTGTTAAATCCATCCCACTGTAGCGAGATAAATCTCCTGGACCAATCCAACAACCATCTATACCCTCTACGGACATGATTTCTTTGGCGTTTTGAGCTCCCTCCGCCGTCTCTATCTGAACTCCCAAAAATATTTCTTCACCAGCCCATTCGTCATATCCCGGACCATGTATACCAACTCCAAATGCGCCAGACGATCTGCCTCCAAGAGGAGGATACCTTGCTGCATACACAGCCTCCTTCGCCTCATCTGCATTATTAACCATGGGAACAACAACTCCCAGTGACCCGTTGTCCAATAACCGGCCAATTAGGCCAAAGTCGTTCTTCCGAACCCTTGCCATAGGAACGGATCCGCCAAGGACTATGTTTCTGAAAGCCAGCATGCTAGTTTGGTCAGCCCAATTCCCATGTTGGTTATCTACAATTACAAAATCAAAACCCAACGGGGCAATTATTTCAACTGACAAGGTAGACCCAAGATTAACTTCTGCCCCAACAGCTGGTCGCCCTTCCAACATTTTTTGTTTAGCTTTGTTCAACATAATTACTCCTTTAAAAATCAGAAATTCTTAGAAATAGCTAGGGTCTTATACCTGTCACTCCCCCGTCTATAGTCAACTCACTCGCTGTAATAAACGAAGACTCGTCAGAGGCTAGAAACAAAACGCCAAAAGCCACATCTTCAGGCTTTCCTAATCTGCCTAAAGGTATTTCACCCACACGTGACTCTGGTCTCACAGAGTTTGTCGCTGCTCGAATCATGTCTGTGTCAATAGGGCCAGGGTGTATCGAATTAGCCCGTATTCCATCGGCCGAAAACCTTCCAGCCGTAGATTTAGTGAATACCCTTACTGCCCCCTTGGAAGCGGAGTAAACTGGAGCAGCCAATGGTCTCCCATAGTTACCAGCAATAGAGGAAATGTTTACTATAGATCCCCCTCCAGACCTCTGCATAGCAGGAATGCATGCCTTGGTGCCAAGAAATACCCCTTTAGCGTTAATGTTCATGACAGCATCCCACTCATCACCTGTTAAATCCATCCCCTCGTGTCTAATTGACACCCCAGCGTTATTGACTAGTATATCCAACCTCCCATATTTTTCTTCCGCCAAACGAACAACTGATTCCCAGTCCGATTCACTTGTAACGTCCAGATGACAGTAAGTGGCTTCTCCTCCAGTTTCAGCAATTTCACTTTCAATCTGCTGCCCCTCGTCGTCAAGAATATCTCCAAATAAAACTTTTGCTCCTTCTGATACAAACAGCTTCGTCTCTACGGCTCCTTGACCTTTTGACCCACCTGAGATAATTGCGACTTTCCCATCCAGTCTACCCATTTAATTCTCCTCCAAATCAAATCTTAATTGAATTTCAATTTTTTTCACTCACTTAGGCGACAACCCACTTAGCCTTCTCACCCTCTTGTTTAATTCTCCCGAAGTGTTCATCAGGATGAAAGTGTCCCGCCGCTATAATCAAGTCACCGGATACCGCCCTTCGAATGAGTTCCAAACGACTCCTCTCACTAGCAGACTTGTCAACGTCTACGCCAGCACTCCAGGATGGCTCTTGTATTTGTACCTTGCTGTGGATGGCATCTCCTGTGATGGCACCTTTTGATCCAGCTGAGTCCAAAAGAAAGACCATATGCCCAGGAGTGTGCCCAGGGGTTATCATGGCTGTGATCTCGTCTGTTATCGAGTCACCGTCCTCAAAAAGATCCATCAGTGAAAGACCCTGAAGAGGTATCACATTTTCAGATACCCAGGGAGCATTAACGAGATTCTCTGGCTTCCTAAAATGATCCCAATCTACCCTTGGCACGAGATACCTTGCATTCGGAAAATATGGTTTGGGGGGATCAGTAGTTAGATCCAGGTTCCAACCCACGTGATCAATATGCAAATGGCTATGCACAACAATATCCACATCTGACGGATCAACCCCAACTCTCTTGAGATCATTTATCAAATTGCCCTTTTTGTTATCGCGGCTTGGATGCGGTCCAGGTCCAATCCCGGTATCTACAAGAACGTTTTTCCCATTACTCCTTGCGAGGAAACAACCGTAGTACAGCTGTAAATTGCCTTTCTCTAACACCTCGTCCTTATAGGGTTCCCATGCGCTAGATGGCACATCCGGGAAAAAGTCCTCAGTCGCCCTTGCTGGTGGGATTAAATCAAGCAAGGCCACAATATCTACATTCCCGACGCGAATGGTTTCCTGCATTTACAACTCCTTTTACTGTTACACCGGTCCATTAGACATATTTGTAACGCTTCATCCAAGCAACTAACATGACTCCAAGGTTTGATGCCACCAATCCTGGATAACGGCATCCTCAAAACGAAAACTAGGCAAATACTAATTCGGGAGTCATTAAATGGGCAAGGGTTCAGACACAGTGGTTGGATTTATAGGTCTTGGAAACATGGGAAGTGGAATGTCTATGAATATAGCTAAGTCAGGGTACAAGATGATCGTACATGACCTAGACCGCAATGCAGCGATCCCGATACTGGAATTCGGCGCTGAATGGGCTGATAGCCCGAGGGAGGTAGCGGAAAAATGTGACGTGATATTCACCTCTCTTCCAGGGCCACTGGAAGTGGAAGCAGTCGCTACTGGAGAAAATGGCTTACTCGAAGGCGTTTCAGGAAGTTCTGTCTGGTTGGATCTTAGCACTAGTTCTCCAACGTTGATACGTAGACTTGCAGACACCTTTGGAAACAAAGGTGCCACTGTGATGGATGCACCCATCAGTGGAGGGGTGAGGGGGGCACAAAAAGGATTGCTAGCTGTGATGGTTGGAGGAGATAGAGATACTTTCGACCAACTGTTGCCGCTCCTTGAATCTTTTGGGGACAAGGTGACTTATACAGGAGATATAGGTGCTGGCAGTATATGTAAACTCATGCACAACTCAATCGGTTACGGAATGCAGATGATCCTGTCAGAATGCCTTACGCTTGGTGTAAAAGCCGGCGTTGAAGCAGAGGCTCTGGTCGAGTGTATTAGAAATGGAAGTGTAGGCAGAGGAAATTTACTTAACGTTACACTACCGGAAACATATTTTAAGGGGAAGTTTGATCCACCTAATTTCGCACTTAAACTAGCCCGAAAAGATGTGGCTTTAGCCTTGGAACTTGGAAGAGAGTATGACGTCCCGATGGAAGCTGCAAGCCACGCCTATAATGAACTAACTGCTGCTCTTAACAGAGGCTGGGCCGAACAGGACTCCCGGATAGCATTACTTCTACAAGAAGAAAGGGCTGGAAACATTGAAGTCAGGTTGGCTGGAAATGATGATGAATAGCGAAGGGATCTTCAGCCCTAACTCAATAAATTAGCTAAAAATCATAAGGTGAAAAAACCATGGACAAGGTCAAATTAGCTATTGTAGGTTGTGGAGCCATCTCCAACCTTAACGTACCTGGTTACCTAGATCACAGTAAATGCGAAATTATCGCACTCTGTGATCCTATCCCTGAAAGAGCTACATCAAAAGCTAAAGAATGGGGAATTAGCCCAGATATATTCACTGAATATGATGACATCCTTTCAAATAAGAATGTAGACGCAGTTGAATTATTAACGCCAACATATTTACACGCGGAACAAATTATCTCTGGACTAAAGGCCGGGAAACACATCTCATGTCAAAAACCACTCGCTACTTCAATGAAGGAAGCCTCAGAAATTGGGAAAATGGTTAAAAAAAGTGACCGGATATTCAGAGTAACTGAAAACTTTCTGTATTACCCTCCGATAGTCAAAGCTAAACAACTCATAGACTCTGGAGAAATCGGATCACCTTCTTTAGTGAGAATACGAACAATAAGGGGTGGGATGGATAAAGTAAGAGTACCAGTTGAAACCGATACTTATCTCTGGCGTCGGAATCCTAAACTTAATCCTGGTGGCATGCTCTACGACGACGGATGGCATAAATATGCAACTGCTATATCTTGGGTAGGAGATATCGAGAAAGTAACCAGTATCGTGACTCACAACGAGGACTACATAGACAATACCCCCAGTGCCGCCGTGATGAAAGTGAGGGACAAAGACTGTCTGGTCACTATGGACTATTCGAGCGCCAAAGATATGCCAATGAGAACCAAATATTACCCAGCTGATGAATTCTTTGAGATAGTTGGTCCAAAAGGAACAATTTGGGTAACAAGATGTACGGGCGAGTTTTTGGATATGGCGCCGGTTATTTTGATAAAAGGAGACCATACCACTACTTACGACATACCATCAGACTGGATCCACGGTTTCAAAGGAGCAGCTGCAAGCTTCGTTGACTCAATAATTGATGAAAAGAACCCCGATATGGATATAAACTTCTCGACCAAGGTTTTGGAGGTGGCCTTATCTGTATATAAATCATCAGCATCGGAAAAAACGATTTATACAAATGCACTGTCCTAACTGGTACCTGAACAAAAGACAAATTAAAGGAATTTAAAATGCGTATAGGAGCTGTTTTCCCACAGACAGAGTCCGGAACCGATCCAGGAGCAATAAAGGCATATTCACAAGCCGTAGAATCGTTAGGATTCGATCATATATTGGCATTTGACCACGTGATAGGAGCTAACGCTGAAAGCAGGCCAGGTTGGTCGGGGGCATACCGCCACACCGACTCGTTCTACGAACCTTTGGTATTGTTTGGTCACATAGCCGCCACAACTGAAAAAATAGAATTGGTTACAGGAATAATAATTCTTCCGCAGAGACAAACCGTTCTTGCTGCTAAGCAGGCCGCCACAGTATCCCTTCTATCTGGAGGAAGACTTAGAATGGGGATCGGAATCGGATGGAACCCCGTGGAATATGAAGCCCTAGATCAAGATTTTTCCACAAGGGGTAAGAGATCTGAGGAACAAATAGACCTGATGAGGTCCCTCTGGCAGAACGAGTTAATCACATATGAAGGCAAATCCCATAAAGTGACTGATGCAGGAATAAACCCACTTCCACCCGAAGGCTCGATACCAATATGGTTTGGTGGAACTGCCGATATCGTGCTGAAAAGGGTTGCTCGACTCGGGGATGGATGGATGCCAGTGGGAAAACCTGACGAATCTCGGCAGCTAATGATCGAAAAACTAACCGGATATCTGAGAGAAGAAGGTCGTGACATAGGCGATATAGGGATAGAAAGCTGGGTCACATTGAAGGATCTTTCCGACTCAGATGTTCAAAATGAAATTGATGGATGGCGAAATTTGGGAGCAACTCATCTATCCGTTAACACAATGAACAACGGGTTGAAGTTCCCCGACGAACACATAAATTCCATCGAGAAATTTCTTCAAATGGCCCGACCATAAAACATTGATCTACTTGAAAGCGGGCATAACCTCTTCTGAAAATTGTTGAAGCTGCTCCGTAATAACTGTTTCTGGCGTGCCCATAGGATGGCTAACACTAACTCTGTCTAGTCCGGGATAAAGCTTTTCAAGTTCTTTGAGCTGCTGAATTATTAGATCAGGAGGACCTGCTAAGACACCGCCGGCTGCCACTGCATCCTCTATTCTCGGCAAATCGGCTGTAGGGGCACGTGATGGATCTGACATAATTTCAATCTGTTCATCTGAAAGGGCTCTCACCAACCTTAATGGACCGAACATCTTAAGGTTTTCTTCATAATATCCTGCCACCTCTTCCATAGCCTTTTCTTTAGTATCAGCTATATGATAGTGAAATCCTATCGAAAGCTTTTCGCCAAGTTCCAACTCCGTCCCTGCACGCTGATACGCGTCCCTAAATGCATTCATAGCATTCACCATTGCACCACCTTCAGAGCTCCCTCCTCCAATAATTCCACTTATGCCATGCTTGGCCATAAAATCCATCCCTCTTGGAGTAGCACTCTGGATTGGTTGCCAGCACTCAACAGGCGTGTTGACTGGACGTGGAACTAGAGTTATCTCTTCTAAATCATACCCTCTGTATTCAACTTCTGGAGGTATGACATAATTTTCCCCTTTATGGGAAAAACTCTCATTGTGAAACGCCTTAAATATGATGTCGACCTGCTCTTCAAACAGATTCCTGTTGGCTGGCTGGTCAAGTAAAGGGGACCCAAAGGACTCCACCTCCCTGGTGTGATATCCCCTACCAACCCCGAAAACCGTCCTACCTCCTGTGAGTATATCTGCAGTAGCATAGTCTTCCGCCAGCCTGAGAGGATGCCACATGGGAGCAATATTAAATCCGCACCCAAGTTTTATGTTGGAAGTTAAATGCGCTAAATGTACTGCAAGCATCAATACATTTGGGAGACATTCATACCCTTCAGGTTGAAAGTGATGCTCAGCCATCCAAAACGTGTTAAATCCACTCTCATCCATGGTTTTGGCTATTTTTGAGGTTTTGTCGAAAACACCAGACAAACTGTCGTTACCAAAAACTCTATCGTTAACAGCGACTCCAGCATATCCAACGTTATCCATATCTACGTGGCCGGCAAAAAGGCTATCGAATTTTGTGATCATCGTTATATCCTCGAAAAATTTATAGTTGTCTTATATCGTACTCTTACCCGGAAGTCTGGGGAGACCCAGGATAAGAACCTCCCGCATTAAGTGCTGTATTGCCCCCATCCATAGGTATCAATGCTCCTGTGATCCAAGAAGCTGAATCTGAGGCTAGAAAAACTGACAATCCCTTAATGTCATCAGGATTTCCTATTCTCCCTGCAGGAATCCCACTAAGAAAAGTTTTAAGCACATCCGGAGTTTTTTCAATCCGGTCCTGGAGCCCCGGGTTTAGCACCTGAGCAGGAAGGATCGCATTCACCCTAACTCCACGACTTGCCCACTCTGTGGCTAAGCTTCTGGTCATTTGAACGACCGCCCCCATAGCAGTCTGATAGGCAATCTGACCTCTACCCAGGGATGATATGCCTCCAATTGAACCAATATTTACTATTGAGCCCTTCCCCTGTTTCAGCATAATTCTCCCGGCCTCACGACACATCAAAAAACGTCCAATTACCAGACTTTTTAATGATCTTTCAAAATCCTCCACCTTGAAATCCTCTGAGGACCCCATAACCGTTTTCCCGCCAGCAACATTTCCTAAAAAATCCACCCTTCCGTATCTTTCCATCACGTCCAAAAAAATTCCTGGAATCGCCTCCACGTCTGAAATGTCCTCAGTAAACATCTCCACATTTCTACCGATCGACTTGATATAGGAAGCGGTATCAGAAAGTCCCGCTCCATTTAAATCGATGATAGCCACATCAGACCCAGACTCAGCTAAAGCAACAGACATTGCTCTCCCCATTCCTTGAGCAGCTCCGGAAACTACCGATACTTTTCCAGACAGATCAAAAATTTGAGAAGCCATTATTCATCCCTAGACTCAGCATAATCATTCTTAGCTGTCTCCAAGCCTTTTACTCTTCCGGCCAAGAGGGGCTCGATTCTATCCTTCGCCCACTGGTTTGAAGCCTCTATTGACCTAACCGATCCCTGAAACTGCGGCATAACATACCTGGCGATAAGTTCATAGCTCTTTAACATAGTTTCCCGCGGTGCCCAGTCAACTGTCTGAACAAGAAAACCTCCGAAACCGCCACTTTCTCTAGCAAGCTGATTAATACCTTCTATGCAGTCGTCGGGGCTCCCAACAATCCAGTAACCATGGTCAGCCATCCAATCTACAAGATCTTCATCTGCACCGTTGAACACAGGATCTCGACCATTGGTTCCTTCAGAATATTCCCTAAGAAACTGACATGCTCCTACTCGTACATCGTCCCTAGCCTGTTGCGTAGTTTCAGCTACGTGAACAGGAACTGTTAATCTCCATTCTTCGCGCCTCACTACTTTTGAATTCTCCTTGGCCGTTTCCTCCGCAATATCCCAAAGTTTACTGTAATCAGCGCGCCCAGCAGACGGGTCGCGTGGAACAGTTATTGTCAAAACTGACGCGCCATATTTACCTGCGAGAACAACACCAGAGGGAGATTGGATAGATGCCACCGCAATAGGCATATACGGCCGCTGGTAAGGTTTAATCTGGAGCAAGGCCTCATTAAGTTCAAACCATTCTCCTTTGTATGTTATCGGCTCATCTTCAGTGAACAGGCGAAGGATAATTGCAAGTGATTCCTCCATTTTCCTACGTTGAGTGGTTGGATCAATACCCATCATATATGCGTCCGTAGGTAATGCTCCAGGTCCAACACCAAACATTATGCGACCCCTTGTCATATGATCCAGTTGAACCATTCGATTGGCCACCATAAAGGGATGATGGTAAGGAAGGCTAACTACCCCAGTCCCCAGCTTGATATGCTTTGTTCTCTCCGCAGCCGCTGCAATGAACAGTTCAGGTGATGAAATAATTTCCCACCCAGCACTATGGTGTTCTCCTATCCAAGCTTCGTCATATCCGAGCTCATCGAGCCACTCTATAAGCTCCATATCTCTGTGAAAAGCTAAAGTCGGATTTTCTCCGACTCTATGAAATGGCCCCAAAAATATGCCAAAAGTCATTCTTTCAGGAAGATTCATTCTGTCTCACCTCTCATTCGGTCATAAAACAAAGATCTATACAAACAGATCTCTAATTTGTTTTTAGTTGTTTGTCCCACATTTTTATAGGTAACCACTCTACAAGTAAAGTGCTGGTTTGTCAGATAGAATATCGACCTAGTCTGAAAAACCCTAGGAAATACATATGTGGCCAAACAGTGAAAAACAAAAAAAAATCGTTGAAAGTGCAAAATCTATAGCAAAAGAAATTGGCCCAACTTCCCACCATCATGACTTCAGCGCAACATTTCCTGTGGAACACTTCAGTCTAATAAGGCAAAAGGGATACCTTAAAGCATGCGTCCCAGAGAAATACGGAGGTCTTGGGCACGGAATCACTGACATGGTACTTTCTCAATATGAGATTGGAAAGGCTTGTGGCTCAACAGCTGTCGCCGTCGGAATGCACCATCAGGTTGTAGGAACAGAATCAGAATCAGATCAGTGGCCCGAAAAAATCAGATCCAAGATTTTTAACGATGTAGTCCGGTCAGGAGCGATAACCAACAACATAGCTTCTGAACCAGAACTTGGGAGTCCTCGGGGAGGAGGTCGTCCCTCCACCTCACTGATAAAATCAAATGGCGATGAATGGGTTCTTAATGGACGAAAAACCTGGTCAACATTATCTCCAGTTCTAACCTATGCCATGACACTAGCAGCCGTTGAGGATGGAAGTGGAGATGTTGCCAAAATAGTTGTGGAAATGGATTCTTCCGGTGTAAGTATCGAGGAAACCTGGAACTCAATGTCCATGAGAGCAACGGGATCTCACGACATAATATTTGACAATGTAAAAGTTTCTGAAAAAGATTTTATATCTCGTTCAAATTCCAAAAAACAAAACAGCACTTCTCCAGATGGGGCCGCATGGTTTCCCATGTTATTAAGCGGAGCAAATTTGGGGATAGCCCACTCAGCCCGACTCTATGCAATCAAATTCGCGTTGAACCGTAGACCAACAGGGGCAGCAGGCACAATTTCTGATATTCCTCATATAAGGGAACAGATAGCAAGAATGGAATCTCAACTGTTAAGGGCTAGAAGAAGCCTTTTATCTTGCTGTGAAGATTGGGAAGACTACCCAGATGACAGAGAAGACTTATTGCCCGAGATATCAATCATAAAAGTGCAAACCATAGAGGCAGCAATATCTATTACCGATCTCGCTATGAGAATAGTTGGGGCAGTTGGATTGGACAAAGACAAACCACTGGAGAGGTACTTCAGGGATGTAAGAAGCGGAATATCGAATCCTCCCATCGAAGCAAGGGCTCTTGAACAACTGGCATCCCATTTACTCAGTACTATAAACGAAACAACATGAAATTCTGGGTCAAAGCCAACCAGGTGTTACTGGATAATAGTAAAAACCGAGTCCTTCCTCCGTACCATACTCTCACCAACCAGTTTATCTAGATGGCGCTCAACGTTACTTTCCGCAGTTGGAATTAACCTCTCGTCTAGGTCAGACGGATAGATCAACGACCTTATATCGCTAATTGACATTTCACCGTTTTCAAGGGACTCAAGAACTTGTTTTTCCCTACTTATTCTATGGTCGAGCTGCCATCGAACGAGGCCTTTACCCTTTGGTGGCGGCACAACGGGCCCATGCGCCGGACAAACCGTGTCATGCTCATAAGCCGTAATTAATTCCAACGACTTCATATACGACGTGAGATCTCTAACTGACGTCGAGCTTGCACCCAAAACGGCATCACCTGTAAACATAGCCCTGTCAGATGCCAGGTAGTAGCAAACGTGATCAACTTCGTGGCCTGGAGTAAATATGACCTCCAAATCAACGGAATTATCTAGATGTATCTTTTCTCTATCTTCTAAAGGAACCACCATGCTTTCGTCCCCAAGTATTCTTGAGAGTTTGCCCGCAAGATCGGGATGGCAGCGAACGGGACACCCCACTAAATCTTGAATTCTATCTAGTCCCCCGGTGTGGTCCCCATGCCCATGAGTGATTAAAATAGCCTCTATGGAAGGTTTTCCAAGCTGGATATAGTAATCGATAATCGATTTCGTCCAATTACGTTCGTAATCCCCAGTGTCAATGATGACCATTTTTTTTTGAGGGTCACCAACAAAATAATTATTGCTACCTCCAGGATGAGATGGAGCACCATCTTCAATATGCATCGTAAAAATGTGTTCAGATGTCTTACTCAAAATCTTATTTCCTATTCTAAGAACTAAAGGTGATCATGAAAAACTCACGGACACGGCACCCAGTCTGTCAAAAATTGCGCTGAATGAATCTCCGGTCTCCGCGGGAACAGCTGCAACGGGGGTGCCTGATATAACTATATCGCCAGCTTTAAGCCCAATATCGAAGTCCGCCCACCTGTTAGCAAGATTAGCAACTGCCTGCGCAGGATTGCCAAGAACTGCTGCTCCGGCACCTGTTGAAATAACTTCTCCATTCTCTTCAAGAACCATCCCTACTAGCCGTAAATCTAAGTTATCTATCTTGGTAAGTTTTCCACCAAGTATTACTATTGCTGCGCCAGAATTATCGGCGATATTGTCTTCAATTCTAGATATGGGAGTTTCATATCTGCTATCAGCTATCTCGAATGCGGGCATGACTCCTGCGGTAGCCGCCAAAACGTTACCCACAGTAACTCCTGGCCCCTTCAAATCCTTGGATAACAAAAAGGATATCTCTGGTTCGACTATAGGACGAAACATGCTGTCAATAGATATAGGTTCTCCCTCCGGAATCATCATGGAGGCTAATAAATGCCCAAAAATTGGTTCATTTATTCCAAATTTTTCCTGATTAGCCTTTGAGCTAAGCCCAATTTTACCTCCCACAATCACGTCACCTTCGATTGTTAATTTTTTTAAAAGTTCCTGTTGAATACCATATGCTCCATCCACAGTTAAATCATTTATAGAAGAAGTAATTGCAAGCGTAGGAATATGTCTTTTCCTAGCAACGAAAAGACTGTCAGCACTGGTAACCATCGATTGCTTATCCAAGATTTTTTGCCTCCAGACAACTATCTATAATATTTTCATTCAACAGGTATGGCTATCGAGATCCTCGGAATCTCACCAACTGCTCTCGTAGTATGTCCTTGGCCATCCAAATCTTCGGCAAGCATCATATCTCCAGGACCTAACCTGTAAAGAGTTCCATCTCCCAATCCTATTTCAACCTCACCTTCAAGAGTCACCAGAAACTGTTTGCGGGGAGCAGTATGCCAATCAATAAAATTTCCTGGCTCGTGCTTCCTAAACACCACTCCAGTAGCCGGCATCTCCTGTGGGGGTTTATATTCCTCCATATGAGATTGCCCATCGGCACCTGTAAATAATCGATAAAAAGCCATGCTGCACCTCTCTTGTTACTTGCGTTAGCGATAAAACTTTGCCGATTACCGAGCAGTAAGGCCCCCATCAACAGGTAATTCAGCTCCGGTTATATACGAGGCCTCTTCAGAGGCGAGAAATAAAACCGCATTGGCAACTTCTCCAACAAGGCCTACCCTGTTCATAGGAACATCTTCTAGCATTATTTTCCTTGTTTCAGGATCAGCAGTGCCAACTGAGGTAACCATTGGCGGCATTATTCCGGGGTGAACAGAATTGACTCTTATCCCTTTTTCTGCATACTGCACCGCTGCCGACTTCGTCATTATCCTTACCGCCCCTTTAGAAGCGTTGTATCCCATATGAACATAACTCTGTCCAACAATGCCAGATATGGACGATATATTTACTATTGATCCCGACCCACTCTGGCACATAGCAGGGAGTACACTTCGCATTCCTAAAAAAACACCGCGCGAATTAACATTCATGAGTCGGTCGTATGCTTCTAAACTCATAATATCTGGTTGGTAGGAACCGCTTATTCCGGCATTATTTATCAAAACGTCTATAGTGCCAAACTGGTTTAAAACGTCAGCCACCACTACTTCCCATCTTTCTTCATCAGTTACATCAAGCTCCATGAAGGTAGCAATACCGCCAGCAGATCTGATCTCATCGACGACCTCCATTCCGTCCTCTATTCTCATATCCGCCACAACAACATTAGAGCCCTCAGAAGCAAACAATGCTGCCTCGGCAGCCCCCATACCACTAGCACCACCAGTGATAATCGAAACTTTATTTTCCAATCTCATTTCATCTTCCTCCAGAGTTAACTATTTATTCGATTGCTGCACACCTACCTTTGAGGACTCATCAATGAAACACCTCCGTCAACGATTAATGAAATTCCAGTCACCCATCGGGACTCATCACCTGCTAAATATAAAGCTGCATTGGCTATGTCCATAGGGGAACCTTCTATACCCATAGGGGAAGATTTTCGACGCAATTCCCTAACTTCCTCAGTCATTTTGGCTGAGGTCATCGAAGAAAATATAGGTCCAGGTAATATACAGTTAACTCTCACCTTGTCAGCAGCATGATCAACCGCCATAGCCTTTGTTAACGCTATAACAGCACCCTTTGAAACCGTATATGGGGTAAGCCCTCTAGGCCTAATAGCAGATATTGACGAGATATTAATCACAGCACCGCCTCCACATGAGGCGATTTTAGGAATCGCATATTTGCTGGTAAGCATCATCGACTTTACATTCACATCCATTACGTGATCCCACTGCCCAACTTCAACCTCTACGACAGTCCCTGACCCACCTACACCGACATTGTTGTGAAGTATATTGAGATGCCCGTAGGCATTTACCGCCAACTCCACCATCTTCTGACAATCTGATTCCTTTGATACATCCCCCACGTAAAATGAAGCCTCTCCACCTTGTTCTGAAATCTTCTTAAGGGTTCTAGATAAATTTTCTTCTTCAGAATCAACCAATAAAACTTTGCAGCCTTCTCGTGCAAACAATAAAGCGGTGGCCTGGCCATTACCTACTACCTCACCGCGAGAGCCTGCCCCAGTGACTATAGCTACCTTCCCCGTGAGTCTTCCTATCCCATTACTGCTCATAATCATCACCTACTACTGGGCAATATACCCCCCGTCGATAACGAGCTCCGTACCAGTAACAAATGATGCTTCATCAGACGCCAGAAAAAGTACTCCATAGGCCACCTCAATTGTCTTTCCGGTTCTACGTAGAGGGGTTTGGGCAACATAGTGGTCTCTGGATCCCGACGAAGGATGATTTGATGAAGTCATTGGTGGCATGAAACCTGGGTGCACTGTGTTCACCCTCACTCCATGAGGTCCATATTTAACAGCCATTGCCTTTGAAAAAATTCTAACCGCACCTTTGGAAGCATGATATGCAGGATGTCCATACTCACCCCCTACAAATCCCATTATTGAGGAAATGTTCACGATGGATCCACCTCCCTGTTCTTTCATTACTTCTGCAGCAGTCTTGGTGCCCAGAAAAACGCCCGTTGCGTTAATATTCATAATGTTTTCCCAGGCATCTGTTGCCAGATTATCTTCAACAGAAGTACTGCTGATCCCAGCGTTATTTACCAGCACGTGCAAGCCCCCGTACTTGGAAACAGTACTCTCAATGACAGATTTCCATTCTATTTCAGATGTAACATCACAATGCGCGTATTCAGCGCTTCCTCCCTCCGACAGTATTTCGCTTACTACTTCCTCTCCAGACTCAGCCTGTATGTCGCAGGCGACAACATGGGCACCTTCAGAAGCTAAAAGCTTAGATTCTGCCGCTCCCATACCGTTGCTAGCTCCGGTAACGACAGCCACTTTACCTTCGAGTCTTCCATTCAAAGCCATAACATATACTCCTAATGAACAGGTTGAACCAGTTCTATCAGAACCTTGTCCGGTCCCTCTATGTAGGCAAGTTTTGTCCCGCCGGAAATTTCCGTAATAGGCAAAACAATTCTCACTCCAGCGCTCTCAAATTTCCGTATATCAAATTCGATATCAGTGGTATCGAACCCAAAATGCTCGAGCCCTAGCCGATTTAGTTCTGCAGGTACGGTGTTATCAGAGGAGCCCTCAGGTTGTGAAGAAATATTTAGTCTCACTGGTCCACCAGCGTCCATACTAACAGTAATAGTTCCCGGCATTACTTCCCGCGATGACAGTATTTTGGCATCAAAGAATTCCTCATACCACTTAGCCGATTCATCTGGATCTTTCGCCCTAATATGTACATGGTTTACGGAATAAGTCATGGATTTTTCTCCTTGATTAATTCGGGTTCAGATCAATCCAACTGAATCCTACAGACGCGCCTGCTCGGATCGCAACAAAACCACAGATAGTTTTCGTGAATCGTCAGTCCATGCAATTCCGGCTCCTGCACCTTGATTTCATCCAACACAACTCCGGAATCAGGTTCAAGTTTATGAATAGTGCCGCTAGCTCTATCGGCACACCATAATCCCTCTCCATCCCAAGCTAATCCATGGGGAGCAACTCCCGGAGTGGGTATAGACTTAATAATGCGTCTCGTAGATATATCGAATAGATAATTCCGAAGAGCAGGCTTCACAGAAACCCAAACCGTGCTGTTATTCATCCATTCCAACCCGTGAGGTCTTATATAGTCGGGTCCCGAATCCCGTGGATCCACATCATTTAGACCTGGGGGATCAAAATATTCTATAGTGCTTCCGTCTTTCTCCAGTCTATATATTCGCGAGTTATGAGTTGATGAAACCCACAATTCTTCTCGAATCGCTGTGATCCCACTGGATTTATAGGTTTCCGTTTCAACGTCCACATGGGGCTGTCCCGTTTCATAGTCCAGAAGATATACATGATTATTACCTGCATCTATTACCCAAAGCCCTTCTTCAGAGGCTTGAAGCCCATTAGGTCTAGGACCAGGGGTTATCCACATGTCTTCAATTTTGTGCACTACAATCTCCTCATTGTGCCTATTTACTTACTGGAAGGTTATACGACAGAGGCATCGTAGTCACATCGGCATCAATCAAATTTCCTCAAGCGGTGAGTAACACCATTTTCTGGATCCAAGTCAACAGTTATAGCAGAGAAATTAGACCTGAATATACCTGCGGGAGCTCCAGAATAGAAGGCGGGGACATCTCCTTGCGACACATCCGTGTAGACATCCCAATGGCCAAGAGCAAGATAGTGGCAACTAAGAGAGGCTATGTCGGAAGGAAATATCAAAGATGATCGTCCACTTCCAACACCCTTTTCTTCGAAGTGACCGTGGGCCATTCCTACTAGCCACTTGCTCCTAGAAGCCTGTGCCATTCCATTAAGAGGTTTGAACTCAGGACTATGCTCAACCATAGCTTTGCCCCAAAAATCTATTTCAGGGAATGAGAATAATTCACCTTCATTTCTACTAAATACATAGAGATTAGAGGGTGCGTTTAAAAACAAATCCCGCTTGTACAAGGAATGTTCATCCATCAAATCATGGTTTCCAGGAAGAATAATCACAGGGATATCTAATTTAGCAAGCTGATCAAAAAAATTACTGATTACCGAATCTTCAATCCGAGCATTATCAAAAACATCCCCCGCAATTAGCATGTAGTCCGCATTGAAAACATCAGCGGCTCTAACAGTTGATGCAAAAGCTATTTCAGATATCGGGTGCCCATAAGGGTCACCAAGATGTGTATCTGACGTATGCAAAATGCGGATTTTATGTAAGGGAAGAGACGCCATATACATCATTATATGTACTTTGGTGTAGCTGATTAATATGGACGTTTTCTACAGAGATATCACCTGGTCAGGAGGATTAGGAGCAAGAGCGGCATAAAGATCCGGGAAACATCCCACCGACACCCCTTCGGCCACTCCATTAACCTCAGCCTCCCCTGTTTCACCAGTCGCCAAGCCTCTTTGAATTGCGCATTGATCACACATCATTAGCAGCATTCCTTTTTCTTTAGCGATGGCAGCTAGCCTTTCTCCCTTAGGATCTCCTTCCCGCAACATGAAACAATTATCATCAAAGAAAAATATCCCCAATACGTCAACACCATGGGTTCCGGCCTCAAGTTGTGGAAGAATCATGGATCCAACCTTATAATTTGCCGCATTCGGGGTATTTAATATGTACGCAACTTTCACTAAGATACCTCTTTCACATATCGTTTAATTTAGCTACGAAATATGCTATTTCAAACTCAGTCAGATATAACAAAGATAACTTCCTCCTCGCTCACGTTTTGGTCCTCTTCTACCCGTACTTCGGATACAGTCCCTGCAACTTCAGAGAAAACCTCATTCTCCATCTTCATCGATTCAACAACCACTAGGAGATCTGCCTCTACTACGTGATCACCAACCGAAACTAGTACCTCTACAACCCGACCGGTCATCGGGGATTTTACTTCATGGACTGCCATTCTTAAGACTCCTTTCTTTCAACGTTCACTCCTCAAAATAAACCGCTTCCTTTGAGGCCAGGGCTTCGCAAAAAGATTCTGTATACCCTAATAAATCGGTTAGTATTTCTTTGCTATTAACACCAACATTGTTGGTTGGACTCCATTGAGACTTGGGAATCCTATTCCCGGGAATGGAATTCCCATCATATCTTTTCCACCCATATTCTTTCTCTTCAAGATCAAAAAAGAAATCCCGATCGTTTAGGTGAGGATCCTCCAAGAGTTGAGCGCCACTGCTGACCGTACCAGCCCTGACGCCATTTTCCTGAAGAAGAGAAACGGCTTCAAATACGTCAAGCCTAGACGTCCATTTTGCTATTGCTCCTTCTATGATCTCCTCATTATCTTGTCTTTGTTCCAAGCTAAACGTTTCTATGTTATTGAGATCGGGATCACTAACTAAGTCTTTCAAGTTCATCCACTCGTCGTCATTAAAGACACTGATACCAATCCATTGATCTCTTCCCCTGCATCGAAAAGCACCTTGCGGAGAATATTCTATAGACCTGTTGCCGGAGGGACTGGTGATGTTTTCTGAGCTCGAATATGCTGCAACATACTCGCCAATATTGCACAGTGGACTTGCTGACAATGCGATGTCTATAAATTGTCCGTGTCCTGTCTTATTCCTCATTCGGAGAGCAGCCATTATTAAAGTTATGGCATTCAGACCCGAGACAGGATCACCATAAGCTATACCGGTAGATATTGGCACTCCGTCTCCGTAGCCTATAAGGGAGGGAATACCAGCTACTGCCTCAGCTGTCGTTCCAAACGCAGGGTACTCAGAATAAGGCCCATTCGCTCCAAAACCAGGCATCGACACAAAAATAATATCTGGTTTAACAGTTTTGAGAACTTCATAATCTATCTTCAAATTTCTCATCACTCGGGGCCGGAAGTTCTCAACTATTACGTCAGACTTTCTTACAAGTCCAAGCAATATTTCTCTTCCTTCCTCTATATCCAGCCTGATCCCAATATTTCTTTTGTTGCGGTTAAGTTTGTGGTTTAGACCGTTGGAACTCAGAAGTTGTACTCTAGGATCACTTATCTTGATTATGTCAGCACCAAAGTCACCCATCACTCTAGTCGCCAAAGGACCAGCCCAAACTCGAGTTAGGTCAAGAACACGAATATTCGATAGGCTTCCTGAGGAAACAAGGCCCTGAACCATATTCACTTAGTCCTCAACACATCTTCAGTATGTTCACCAAGACGCGGTGCCATTCCTATCCTAGGCTTCATCTCCGAAGCAATATATGGATATTTAGGGAATGTGACAGTCTGCCCTTTACCAAGCACTTGGTCGTGGAAAATATTTCTGTAGATGAACTGCTCGTCTTTTACTACTTCAGACATATCGAGAATTGGTGCAGTTGGCAGTCCCCAAATTTCTGAAGTTTCCACAAAGATTTCACGCCGGGTGCGATTCGAAATCCATTCAGTAAGAAGTTCGTCAAGATATTCCGAGTTATCAGCTCTTTTTATTCTGGTATCGTAATTTGGGTCATCTATTAGATCTTCCCTACCTATCATTGCGCATAGACGCTCCCATTGATCTTCTGTAGAAATACCAAAACAGATGTACCCGTCACTACAAGGCAAAGTAGTTATTCCGTACGATGCAAAAGAGCTCTCCTTCTGCCACTGATTCCCGTTTCTCATCCGAAGAACTCCCTCAAAGGTAGTCATTTCCATTGTAAACTGATGCAATGTTGCAAGGGTCTCCAACATAGACATCTCGAGGAATTGCCCAGACCCGCTCCTTTCCCTCTCCCATAGCGCTATGTGGACTGCAGCACTAGCATTCAAACCGGTCAAATAATCAGGCTGTCTCCCAGGAAGCATCAGAGGTTCCTTACCCCTTTCACCTGTGAGATACATATATCCGCCCAGAGCCAGCTGGACAAGTGGACTTGACTTCCATCTTGCATACGGACCAGAAAGCCCAAACGGAGTCACTGAAATCTCTATAAGTCCTGGATTGGAATCAACGAATCTACTACGCTCGACACCAATATCATCCCTAAGATTTAAATCCCAATCTTCTATAAGAATATCGAACCCCGGCACTAAAGATTGGAGGTTCTCAAACCCGTTGTTGGATGTCCATTCCAACAGGACGGACTTCTTTCCTTGATTGTTGTATAAGTTAAGAGCGCTATTATCCCCGGGAGGCAGACCCTCAATAAATGGGCCCACTTCTCTGGTCCAGTCGCCAAGTGGAGGACGCTCAATCTTAACAACTTCAGCACCCAGCGATGCTAGATACCTACCACAGTACGGACCGGCAACACCCTCGGATACCTCTAGAACTCTTGTCCCTTCAAGAGGAAGTTGATGACTGTTTCCTTTAGGAATCTTCCCCATTATGGCCTAACAGCCCTCTTAGGCCTCTGTGAAAGTTTGGCCAGCATAGGTTGGGCCAACTTCACAAACTTACATGCTAACCGCCTAGTATCTCTCGGGTCTATTAGATCAACCACGTCGCCTTTGTAGGCAGCTCTAAAAGGGGATCTGAGTCTTAGTAACCTATTCTCAATCATCTCCCTGTGTGCTTCCGGATCTTCCGCAGATTCAATTTCCCTTCTGTAAGCGGCAGCAACACCCCCTTCTATTGGTATCCCACCCCATTCTCCCGCGGGCCAGCCATAACGAAGATTTAATCCATTGGGATGTCCGAGACTATGTATTGCGTCAGCAGCAACTCCATACGCCTTTCTTACATTGAATTCTACTTTGGGAATTTCGGCCTCTGCGCTAGCAATGAGCGCTCTCACTCCCCTCCTCATAGTGGCCTTTCTCTCCGCATGGGATCCCAACATAAACCCGGGCATGTCCAGAAATACCACAACCGGCAAATTGAAGGCATCGCAGAGATCGAGAAAGTGAGTATATTTTTCAGCCGCCCAGCCGTCCATAGCACCTGCGAGAAATCTTGGGTCGCTACCTACGATACCAACGCTGTACCCATCCAGTCTTGCAAATCCCGTGATAACAGCCCCTGCCCAATGTCTCCTCATCTCAAAAAAATCACCATTGTCGACAACCAAACTTATAAGTTTACGAGGGTCATATGAACGCTTTCGATTAGGTGGAATAATGCTTAGTAATTCTTCAGGTCTCCTATCTGGAGAATCACCAGTTTCCACGCGGTCTGCGACATCGGATGTGGTATTGGGTAGGTAGGATATAAACTTTTTAATCTGTTCAAAAGCCTCTTCTTCAGTATCGGCAACATTATCAACCTGACCACTGTCATGAACATGCATCCTGTATCCGCCAAGTTCTTCTTTATCAAGAGTTTCCCCAATCGCACGTCTAACCACAGGAGGTCCAGAGGGGAATATTTGGGATTGCTCCTTTACCATAACCGTAAAGTGAGACATTAAAGCGTAAGCTGCCGGAGCCCCTGCAACCGAACCCATTATTCCAGCAGCAACAGGAACTTTTTTTAAAAGTTCCACTCCTTCATGCCACTGTGATCCATCCGGAAGTCCCATATGACCTGCCGCCTCATCCGCTTTCGCACTATGCCCAACACCCTCAACCAGCTGCACATATGGAATGCCATATTGCATCGCCAGTGGTTGTGTGAATTGGCGAGAATTTTTCCTGACATTGTGGGGACTACCACCCGAAATCGTGAAATCATCACCTCCAATTGCAACTGGACGGCCATCTATTTCTCCAAGCCCCATGACGTAGGCTCCGGGAGTAAATTCTTTCAGATTGCCATCATCGTCAAATTCGGCGGCTCCCACCATTGGTCCAGCTTCAAGAAAACTACCAGAGTCTAGAATCTTTTCTATCCTTTCCCTGACCGTATATCGGCCCCCACTGTGTTGGCGTTCGATTCGATCCGAACCTCCCATTTCGCTGGCAAGTTCCTTAACATACTCGATATCTTCAAGAGCCTTGTCCCAGGGCATTCCAGGCTTCCAGTACTCTCGGTCGTGATCAATTGGCATATTCCTCACCTTCTATAATTAAGCATTCGATCGATCGGTTTCTAGGAATCGGATAAACTATAAATCTTTTTTCTCACTTATTGATAATCCCTGTAGATAAAGTTTGCTAATTGATCAGGTCTATAGGAGTCAAAATATTTTTTGTCCTTTGGTCCCCAATCAGTATCCCAGCCACCTACGGTTTCTTCATCTGCTCCTTGTGAGCGATCTCTAGCCTTCGCACGTTCGATGGCGAAATCTTGAGGACAGTCAATCCACACACTTATGTCAAAATATTGATTAAACTCTGGCTGCAGTAGTCTTATTCCCTCGAAAATAACTATTTCGGGTAAATCTTCGTCAAAATATAGAACCTTTCCTTTATTGTCCTTTCCTTGATATTTAATCCTCTTACCAGCACTTGAATCTTTAAGAATATGTTCTATGAGATTCCAATCACTCTGATCAAATATCCCTGGCCCGTTAGGATTTAGACCATATAAATTATCAATTCGAACAATCTGATCGTCATTAATACCAAAATGGTCTTTCAGTCTATCTGTTAAATATGATTTACCTGATCCTCCAAACCCCGTAATTCCTATAATTGTGTGCGGCTTATTTTTTGCGATTTGTTCAATTTTAGAAACTAATGCGTCAAAGTCATTCATTAATTTTTTCCTCTTTTTTTTCATTCACAGAGGTATGTGTGTAGTAGACAATCCGTCATTTGGGTTGGAGCTCCAAATGGTGGATCGTTATACTAAATGCATTCAAAATTTTATGCGGGACTGAGCTCAAATATAGGGTAACTCTCCCCACGCTTGAAACCTCATGAGAAATGGTGAGGGTTTATGGTGCTTGTCGCTTTACCCCCTGGCTATGTGGACGATATCGCTGAATGAGTTGGACGAAAAAGAGATTGCAAAATTCTATTTTGAAGGTGACTTATTCCAGTCCGGAATTGAAGACAAAGTCGTATTTCCATAATCCGGATAATTACACTAAGTGAAACTCTTTCGAAGAGCCTATAACACGTAGGAGATTCGATGCCATCACATCAAAACTCCCGGTAGTTACGTCAATCACGGAATTCTCTCCACCACAGACCTCCAACAATAGATCAAATGTCATATCCGAAATTTCAATTATTCCCAAAAGCTCAAGAAAAACTTGTATTACATAATCTGGTCTTGTATCAGCCCCACAACGGTTCCTTACTCTGTTTACTATATCTCTAATGCCTGGAGAAGACAGATCGGTTAAGCGAGCTGACGAAAAATTTACTCTATCTAGCACCGATCCGCTTGTAATCCATTCCTGACCGGTGTGCCAACCTTCTACTGATGGAGGGTAAAAAAGTAATTGCCCCATAAATCCTGCCTCGTCAACCGCCTGGATCATTGATAGGCTCGGCTCCTCAAACCCACCTGACAAGCGAAGGACATTAATAACCATCTCCGCCGGACCCTTAACTTTCTTATACTCAGATTCTTTAAAGAAATCGGATTCAAAAAGAACCTTCAGAACCTTATTTAAATCATGCCCGTGCTCAAAATATGCCTCCATCAGAGTAGATATTGCCTCGGGATTCTTAGGAGGCACATCCTGCCATGAAGGCACTTGAACCTCATCCTCCACGAAAAAATTATATAAATGCCGCGATATAAATTTTGCTGTGGATTCTTGTCTGCAAATAATTTCTATAATATCCTCCCCGCCGAATTTACCCATTTCGCCTAGGAAAGTCTTTTCACTATCATCATGATCATTCTGACAATACTCGTAATGCCATGAAATTCTGCTATAGGGCCATATCGAGTCTTTTTGGCCCATCAAAGCCATGTACTCGGCATTTTTTACCGACCATCCTGTAAAAGCTCGAGCGCATTCTTTGATGTCATCTTCGGTATAATTACCAACACCCATTGAGAATAATTCTAGGATTTCTCGTCCATAATTCTCGTTAATTGAATCCTTATGGTTAGTCTGATTATCCAGCCAAATCAACATGGCGGGGTCTCTGGAGAGATCGAGCAATATATCGTCAAATCTACTCATTCCGTTTCTTCTAAATGTGTCAATCTGATTAAGTAAAACCAGTGGATTGTTGAGCTTGTCATTCCCAGTAGCGAATATTCCATGCCAGAAAAGAGCTATTTTCTCTTCCAACGGATTATCTGTAGAAACCATTCTGTAAGCCCAATTGGCACATGCGTCTACACCAAGGGAAGCGTGATATTCGGGAAACATTCTGAATATCACGTCATTTGGCATAGCAGATGTTCCTGGTACATTGAGAAGTTCATCGACAACCTCTGAATAATCCATTCCCATATAGCGATCCATCTCACCGGGTGTGGCACCAAATCCTGCTCGCCTCAAAAGATGGCTTATCTGCCTGTATTTAGTGTTAACTTGTACATTTCTTCGAGCAATTGTCATAACTTGTACCCCATAACCTAACGGTAGTTGCCAGATTCTTTAACTCATAGGCCCTTATCAGATATATCGAAAACCTGAATCCGAGCTCGACTATGCTCGGTTATGTATAGCCTTTCATGATCATCTATCTTTGCTGATACAGGACCCCAAAACAGATGTTCAGTCTGTGAACCAATCTGATAAGGACTCTGCAGATGAGCAGGCAAATCCAAAACCGAAAGATTTGATGAGCGCCTAGCAGAATATTCGTCAGGGTTGACTGTCAGCCACTGTTCAGCCCATTTAGAAAGAGTCGCCTGGCCTTCAAGTATTTGCAAAAAATGCCCCTCAGGATCAAGCACCTGCACCCTTTCATTTCCCCAGTCAGTCACGTACATATTCCCACTACCATCCACAGCGACTGAGGAAGGTCTATTGAAATGACCCTCGGCGTTTCCAGATTTCCCAAATACTTTGATGAAATTTCCATCAGGGTCTAGTTTTTGAATCCTATCGTTTCTCCAATCTGCCACATATACACAGCCGTCCTCATCCGTCGCTATCCCCCAGGGCATATTGAACTGCAGATGACCATCACCAGGCTCACCAACCCTGTATCTTACATTCCCATCGCCATCTATCTTCGTCAGGCGAGAAGCAGAACGTTCGGTAACGTAAAGATTGTCATCTGCATCAAACGCGATGCCAGAAGGACCCATTAACTCACAGCCCCACGTACCAGATTCCCCTCCTACCTGATATAAAGGGATACCTTTCTGACTGAAAACTTTGACCTCTCCGGCGCCTTCATCGCTCACAAAAAGTTCATCTTTGGAATTGAATGCTGTTGCCACAGGAATTAGAAAGTTTAAAGGGCCTGTTCCACTTCCTTCCCCAAATTCACCGTACCATTCTTCATCGTAATCAAATATCTGTATTCTGGTACCAAGGCCCTGACTGATTCTCCCCCTGTTTAGAGCATAAATCATCCCAGAAGAATCAAATGTAACATCGTATGGGAAAAGAAAACCTCTCCCAACGGGTTGATTAGTTTTTATGCCGATAGTTTTTAAATATTTTGGTTTCATATCAACGATATATTACCTCACTAACGCGTCTAACTCAGATCTTTACTTCAAAACAAAAGGATAGCCACCATAGACACATTTGGTTAATATTACGAATCCATATGTAAAAAACAAAAAGGAGAGCAATAATGGGAAGCCTTGATGGAAGAATCGCCCTAATTACAGGTTCTAGTAGAGGAATTGGCGAATATCTTGCGAAACATCTGGCCAAAGCTGGTGCAAAGGTCGCTATCGCCGCCAGAACAGTCGAGGTAACCGATAAGAGGCTCCCGGGAACAATTTACAGCGTTGCTGAATCGATTAATTCAGAAGGGGGAACTGCAACACCCGTGGTGATGAATATGCGTGATCCTGAAAGCATCACAAATGGTGTGTCTCAGGCAGCCGAAGAGCTTGGGGGGCTTGATATAGTAATTAATAACGCTGCGATACTCGTTCCAGGAAATTTGGAGACGGTCCAGGATAGACACCTAGATCTCATTTGGCAAATTGACCTAAGAGGTCCGCTCTTACTGATGAAATATGCCTTGCCTCACTTAAAAGACGCCGGAAGAGGAGACATCATAAACGTTTCTTCAGTCGCTGGTGTCTTCCCAGGATCAGGACCATATGATTCGACACCACAAAGACGAGAGGGCAGTTTCTACGGAATGGTGAAGTCAGGCCTAGAAAGATTTTCGCAAGGGCTCGCACGTGAACTTCAAGGGGACAATATAAAGGTCAACGTGCTTTCACCTCAAGGTAGAATTCGTACCCCAGGAAATATCTGGGCAGAGAATGACCCTGAAAATCCAACCCTTGAATTCGAACCGGCTGATGAGATGGGAAAAGCTGCTGTATGGGTATGCGGACAAGACGCTAACTACACAGGGCACATTCTATTCGACCAAGATGTCTGCAAAGACCAAAATCTATAGGTTACACTCGAACTTTCGAAGGAGAACAATATGCATAATTTAGAAGGACAAGTGGCTTGGATAACAGGAGCTGGAACTGGAATCGGTGAAAGCGCTGCAATAAAACTCGCGGAAGCGGGATGCTCTGTTGTCTTATCTGGCAGAAGACGTGAAGTTCTGGAAAATGTCGCAGAACATATTGGTAACAACGTAACAATACAACCTCTAGATGTTTCAGATAGTGGAGCAGTAGAAGATGTCGTTGGAAAGGTCGTTCAGGAGTACGGGAGAATCGATATTGGGGTTTTTAGCGCAGGAATAAACGTGCGTGACCGTAACTGGAACAACATATCCATTGAAGGCTGGGACAGCGTTATTAACATAGACCTAAGCGGAGCATTTTATTGCTGCCAAGCGGTCCTCCCTACAATGAGAAAACAAGGGGGAGGCCTGATCATGAATATATCCTCAATGGCTGCGAAAAGTGTTGGAAAGCTAACTGGGCCCGGTTACACTTCGGCGAAGCATGCCATGAATGCAATGACCGCAAGTCTACTTCTAGAGGAAAGGAACAACGGAATACGGGCTACAGCAGTATGCCCAGGAGAAGTAGCTACCCCAATTCTTGAACAACGCCCTGTGCCGGTCAGTGCGGAAGATCAAGCGAGAATACTACAGTCTGAAGACCTCGGAGAATTGATCCTTTTCATAGCAAAACAACCCCCCCACGTCACCATCAACGAAGTTCTAATTACTCCGACGTGGAATAGGTTTGACGCCTAAAACAAGCTATATACTGCCACAGAATTTTAAAGTGAATTTTCTGTTTTAATGACATAAGGAACGTCTAGTGAAAATAACTAAAGTTAAAACAATGGTTATCCAAAATGAAGAAGACAAAGCTAGAAAACATTTTGTTGGAGGCAGATATTTTCTTTTCTTACAGATATTTACCGATGAAGGCATAGTAGGGCTCGGGGAAAGAGTCGTAGGCAACTACATTGATCCCGAACATATCAAACCTCATATTAGCCTTATCCAACAGTTAGCAGATAGATATGTGATAGGTAAAGATCCTTTTCAAATCGAAAAAATATGGGATGACATGTACGGCGGTGCTCACGACTTCAGACACCCCAGCTTGTACGCAACACCAGCCATGAGCGCGATAGACATGGCTCTATGGGACATTGTAGGAAAAGCCTGCAACCAGCCAATCTACAATCTCCTTGGCGGTAAGTATCATGAAAAACTGAGAGCATATGCATACATGCCGCCAGGAACGGATAAGGGCTTAATAATGGAAAACCCGGAGATCGCCGGTGATGTAGCAATACAACTAATGGAGGAAGGTAATACCGCCTGTAAAATAGATCCATTCCCTCCAGCCCGGGGACCTCGAGATATCCCATTATGGGAAATAGAGTACTGCGGAAAAATTTTTGAAAGCATAAGGAATGCTGTCGGAAATGATCTTGAAGTTGGTATCGGAACGCATGGGCAGTTATCGACATACAGTGCCATCAGAGTAGCCGATTATATGGAACCCTACCATCCCTTCTGGTTTGAAGAACCAGTGATGCCTGAAAATATTGACGAAATGGCCCGGGTTGCCGCACATACAAATATTCCTATCGCTAGTGGCGAGAGGCTTGTTACCAAATACGAATTTGCTCAACTATTAGAAAAAAAGGCGGCTCAAATTATCCAATTGGACGTAGGCCAATGTGGAGGAATAACCGAAGCAAAAAAAATCGCAGGTCTAGCAGAGGCGCACTATGCTCTGATAGCTCCCCACATGTACTGCGGTCCCGTAGCCGCTGCAGCTGCAATTCAAATAGATACTTGCTCACCCAATTTCGTAATTCAAGAGGCCAATGACGGACCTCTTCACAGATCAATTTTCAAAGAGCCATTGGTCCTAGACAACGGCTTTATCGTTCCCCCAACAGGGCCTGGTTTAGGTATAGAGTTCGATGAGAAGGTCCTAGAAGCGCATATTCTATAAATGATGTAACCCAGTAGTTATTAGAGGAACCCAAAGGGAGGAAAAGAATGAACTCAACGCCAGGAACAGAAATTATTGAGGTAGCTTCTGGTATTTATGCAAGATTACATGAGAATCTCACCAATGCCGGCATTATCGTTGGTGATGAAGGAGTTCTAATAATCGATTCCTTAAGAATGCCATCCTTTGCAAGAGATCTTATCTCTGACGTGAAGCTTATAACCGACAAACCCATTAAGTATGTGATAGACACGCATGCGCACTGGGACCATTCCTGGGGAAATGAAGAATTTCCTGATGCAACCATAATAGGCCACCAAAACTGCTATCTCGAAATGACCGACGACCAATGGAACGACCAGTGGCGTTCTAAGATAGTTACAGGAGATGATCCCTGGGCAGAAGAGGCAAAAATTGTCAACATAACACCCCCAAATTTAACATTTGACAGCAGTATGTCCCTTTATATTGGAGGACGCCGGCTAGAGCTTCTATATTTTGGTAGAGCTCACACAAGTGGTGACATCTTTATTCACGTTCCAGAGGAGAAATTAGTATTCACGGGAGACGTTATACAAGATCGAAGAGTTCCATATCTGGGTGATAGTTATCCCGCCGATTGGCCGGAGACCGATGACAAAATAGCTGAGCTCCCAATAGAAACGTTTGTCTCAGGCCATGGACCTAACGGAAATCACGAAGATTTGCTTGAAGCCAGAAGTTTCATACACGAGCTTGTAAATAGCAGCAAAAGTGCAATAGAAGAGGGTCGCAACGCAGAACAGGCAACTGACTCAGTTATTGCAACGTTGTCAGCTAGATTTGGAGAGTGGGTCGGGTTTGATACCTTGGATGAGCGAATCCCAGAGGTTATCGCAAAGCTATCTTGATGATAAAACTCAGGGTTTGTAGATACTAGCCACGCAATAGTAAGAAAATTAAGTTCATAATTTAATGAGATTATTGTAGAGTTGCAACAAAGTAATTGACCTACATTTATTGGAGAAAGTTACTATGAAGTCTGATAGAAAGCTGGTAGCTCACCTTATGAGAAGAGCTGGATTCGGTGCAACTCCATCTGAGTTAGATCGGTTGACCTCGGAGCAAACATATGACGAAATCGTAGAAGATCTAGTTAATCCTGAACGTTTTGATGAGATCGATATGTCATATGTGGAGAGATATTACGTGGGGGAGCCAGTGGCTGTTCACGTTGGTAAATGGCTCTACAGAATGGCCAACACGAAGCGCCCCCTCGAAGAAAAGATGGCACTATTTCTTCACCACATTTTCCCAGTCGCTTGGGGAAAGAGCGAACACGGCCCTTCACTCTACAATGAAATCAACCTTTTCCGTAACGTAGGTATGACAAATTTCGGGAAAATACTTCTAGAACTGTCCAAAGACCCAGCAATGATATTTTGGCTAGACAACAACGAGAATCATAAAGACGAAATTAACGAAAATTATGGCAGAGAGTTACTAGAACTATTCTCCATGGGGGTAGGTAATTACACGGAAGACGATATTAAAAATGCCTCGAGATCATTCACAGGATGGACTTTTAAGCAACCATTGTCTCTTTACCCCTATGGTCACCATGAAGCCGTATTCCAATTCCTACCCGAAGATCACGACTACGGTGAAAAGGAATTTCTCGGTCAGCGGGGAAATTTTGACGGTGGCGACATCATAGAAATAATAATTAAACAGTCTGCAACAGCAAGGTTCTTATCCAGACATTTATATAACTTTTTCGTAGAGGACGAGATTCAAGTCCCATCGTGGGAGACAGTGCCGCCGAAAAACCCGGAGGCTATAGAAGAGCTCACAACAGCGTTCATGGAGTCAAGGGGTGATATGAAGGTTGTGTTGAAAACCTTATTCAGCTCTGAATTTTTCAAGGAATCTTCGGCCAAACCCAAGGTAAAAAGCCCCACAGAGCTCATAGTGGGTGTGATCAGGCAGACGGGAGAATTTAGTAGACCGAAACCCGGGATACATGAGTTTGCCGTGACCACTCTGAACGGTTCAGCAATAGAGGGACCGCTTGCTGTGATGGGACAGAGACTCATGAACCCTCCAACCGTTGAGGGATGGCATACCGGATTTGAGTGGATAGACTCCGGCACGTTGAGTGAAAGAGTTGGATTCGTCGAAAAACAGTTTGCCGATCCAAATAAACCAGGTGTAGCAGAGATGCTCTCTAAAGCAGGTAGCTTAGACGACAACCCTGAACAATTAGTTAGCAGGTGTCTTGATCTACTTGGGGCGCTGACAGTTAGTGACGAGACCCTGTCATCACTAAATGCCTACGCAAAAACACTCAGCGATGAGAAAGGAAACGCGGGTGTACACAATCTTATACAAATGGCAGCATCTAGTGTAGATTACCAATTTGCTTAATATCCTAAAAATACTCATAAGATAGCTCTGTTTGAGAAAAAGGGGAATTCCAATGGCAACGAAGAGTAAGGATAAAACACTTGTAGTAGTGCAAATGACCGGTGGGAACGATTTCATGAATACCATCGTTCCATTTACCAATGATCACTACTATGATGCCCGGAAAAAGATAGTGATGAGTCAAGATGATGTGTTACCGATTAACGACACTTTAGCTATCAACAAAAATGCGGCTCCTTTCAAACGTCTTTACGATGAAGGACGAATGGCCATAATACAGGGAATCGGATATCCGGACTCAAATAGATCTCATTTCAGAGGCATGGATATCTGGCACACTTGTGAACCGGATC
Source organism: uncultured Chloroflexota bacterium (assembly GCA_913048525.1). Taxonomy (GTDB): domain Bacteria; phylum Chloroflexota; class Dehalococcoidia; order Lucifugimonadales; family UBA826. Next base: position 67,983 of record CAJWWP010000001.1, on the reverse strand, counting down.
GGGTCGGAAGTGAAGGCTGGCTGGGGCTGGCCGTCCGTGAATTAGATCCCAAAAGCGAAAATGTTCTCACAGGAGTTAATATTGGCCAAGGTTTGCCAAGAGCTATGTCTGTCGCTGGAGTTCCTGTAACTTCAATAAGTGATCTCGAAGGCTACGGAGTCATGAATCAAATTGAGAAAGAACAGCTTCGTGATAAAGCACTGCAGGCTTTCAAAGACATTTACGGTCAGGCCATAGGTAGTGGGGTTGTCTCTGAATACATAGGCAAGACTGGATTAGATGTACTTAAGGGAGCAGATATGCTCGGTGACGTGGCTTCAAACTATCAATCTTCAGTCGAATATGCTGATAACTCAATAGCCAAAAGCCTAAGAGATGTGGCCAGAATACATTTAAGTGGTCTAGGAACAAGAATTTTTTATACTAATCACGGTGGTTACGACACACACGCAAACGAAATGCCTACTCATCCAAAGTTAATGGCCGATCTTTCCGGGGCAATTTCTGATTTTCTAGATGACTTAGATCAACATGACGAATCTGAAAATGTAGCAATTCTAGTATTCACTGAATTTGGAAGGCGCATGAGAGACAATGGAAGTGGCACAGATCATGGGTCAGGAGGAGGAGCGTTTTTATTTGGGAAAAACGTTAAAGGTGATCTTTATTCCGAATATCCTTCGCTAGCCCCATCGGATTGGGAGCATGGCGAGGATCTGAAACATACCATCGACTTCAGAGGCATCTATGGAACTGTTTTGGAACAATGGCTCGACCTTGATGCGAAACCAATAGTCAAAGGGGAATTTGAACAGATTAAACCTTTCTATCTATAACTCGTAATGACGTTACAAGAGGTACAGTAGCAATGACCCGACCACATGGAATATTAAGAGCGGGATTTCCGTATCTGACCACTCTAGGTATGAGGAGAGTGACAAACTTTCCAACCGACATATCTTTTGGTGAAGATAAGAAGCTGTATATCCTAATGAGATCAGAAGGAGTTGCCACCATAAGAATATGGTCAGTTGACGATATGGAGGAACTTACTGATGAACTCGAAGGGTTCAGTAGTTACGGAACAGAAGATGGTCAATTTATATGGCCCGTGAACATATTGACCGGTCCTAACGAAGACCTATTTGTAAGTGATGAATATACAAACAGAATTACCCGTCTGGATAATGAAGGAAATTTCATTTCTAAATTTGGTGAGAAAGGATCAGGAGTAGGACAGTTTGACGGCCCCACTGGAATCGCTTTCGACAGTTCTGGCAACTTAATTATCGCGGATTCTAAAAACCACAGAATACAACGCTACACTATAGACGGGAAGTACCTCGAATCCTTTGGATCTTTTGGAAGTGGAGAAGGCCAGCTAAACCTCCCCTGGGGAGTTGAGGTGGATGAAAATGACGATATTTACGTTTCCGATTGGGGAAACAATAGAGTTCAGATTTTCACAGGTGTAGGGGATTTAAAAAATACCTTTGGTAAAACTGGGTCTGGTGACGCAGAATTCCAAAGACCCACGGGGATATCAGTAGACTCTCACGGGGATATATATGTGGCTGACTGGGGAAATAATAGAGTCCTACAATTTAATTCAGAGGGAGATCAAGTCTGGAGTTTCCAGGGAGATGCCACTCTTTCAAAGGTCGCACGAAATTACATGCTAACCAATGCCGTGCCAAATCGACTCCGTGAATCAGGTCGACTGGAAGATGAAAGATATATAAGAAGGCCTCGTTCTGTACGTATCGATGAAGATTTTAGACTGTTTATTCCTGACTTCGAATCGTACAGAGTTCAGGTCTACCAGAAAGACTTTATTGAGTTAGACAAAACCCAATTTGCTGCTCCCCTTAGAAACCCTACACTGGAAGTGACCTAACTCATATATACACCGCTATTTCACCAAAAAGACTTCTCAACTTTAGGGTGTCTGATTCAGGCAGAGCTAATAGATTCAATGCTCTGGCGTTGTCTTCGAGGTGAGAAACAGACGATGTACCTGTGAGGACAGTTGAAACACCGGGATGATCGCCGGCAAATATGTATCCTGCATCGACCACAGATTTAACCCCCCCCTTGATGAGCCAGCCAAGCGGATCTATATCATCTAGGTCAATGGGATTTAGTAAACCTTCCTCTTTCCATATCTTGATCTGTTCTCTTAACAACTTCGGGTTCGGAAGTTTTTCTCTAATCACTGCCATATTGATGACACCCACATTATTTTTTTGAGCAAGGGGTAATGCTTCCTTGGCAGCATATTGATTTAGAATCCCATACTTAAGCATGACTGTATCCCAAAGATCGGGATCAACCTTCAGTGCATGGGTAACCGTCCTATGGTCTGGTTCCGTTTTGTACTGCTCACTGAAACCTATGAATCTAATTTTGCCTGCCGTCCTAGCTTTGTCCATAACTGGATATAAGGTATCCACAACGCCATCATAATCATCCTTGTTCAGCAGATGAAACTGCATAATATCGATATAGTCAGTCCCGAGTCTCTTGAGGCTCCTGTCGATTGCTGCAGAGAATTTTTCTGGATCTCTGAGTTCACCATGTCTGTTTCTACACATACTTTTGGTAGCGAGAAAATAGGAATCTCTTGAAATTCCTTCTAGTCCTTTACCTAATATCTCTTCACTCTCACCATAGCCTTCTGAGGAATCTATGAAATTGATGCCCAGATCCATCACTCGTTTAATAAGATCGGTTTGCTCCTTCCCAGAAAGCCCTGTATTTTGTCCCAATTTGCTGGGTCCACCTGAACCGAAACTGAGAAGTGAAACGTTTAGTTCAGTTTTACCAAGCGTTCTATAACGCATTTAACAAACACCCCTTCTCAAAAAATATTTTAATCGCACTCAATTATTTCAAAGACTGGCCGTGGGTCCATAATGCCAGAAGAAGCTAATCCAAATATTTATGAATCTGGTCTGCCTCTTACCGGATTCTGAGGATCGTTGAATCCATTTCCTGTATGCTCTCCTGGTGGGACCAATGCATCAACCTTACTGAGTATGGAAGAGTCTATATCCCAACCCAAAGCCCCAAGATTATCCTCATATTGATCGAGGTTCCGAGGACCAATAATCGCAGAGGTAACAATCGGATTGGATATCACCCAATTCAGGGCAAACTGGGACAGTTTTTTTCCTGTTCCTTCTGCCAGTTCTGCAAGCTCTTGAGCTACTGCTAGGCTCCCATCCCTCAACTCAGTCTCGAGCATTCGCCTATCGCCTCTCCCTGCCCTTGACTCAGGAGGAAGATTTTCACCCAGCCTATATTTACCCGTCAAAATCCCTCTTGCCAGAGGGCTGTACGCCATTACACCAACTCCGAATTCATAACAAAACGGCAACATATCGACTTCTAAATCCCGGTTTACTATGTTGTAGAGATCTTGCACACAAACAACCGGTGAGACTCCCTCATACTTTGCTTGGTCAAGCGCACCTCTAACCTGCCAGGAATAGTGGTTGGACATCCCTATGTAACGCACTTTCCCTTGTCTTACAAGATCATTCATCGCTCCCAAAGATTCTTCTAAAGGGGTGCCAAAATCCCTCCTGTGAAGCATGTAGATATCTATATGATCGGTTTTTAGTCTCCTAAGACTATTCTCTACCTCGTTTAATATGTGATATCTACTCAACCCCCCCTCGTTAGGGCCGTCCCCTGTAGAGGCATTAACCTTTGTTACAAGTACAACCTTGTCGCGACGATCTTCTAATGCCTTACCTAATATGGTCTCAGATAAACCATTGTTATACGCATTCGCTGTGTCGATAAAATTGATGCCGTCATCTACAGCCCGATGAGTTATTGCTATAGATTCACGTTCATTTGCAGCGCTTCCGAACATCATAGTCCCAAGACACAAGGGGGAAACAAGTAATCCAGAACTACCTAATTTTACGTACTCCATCAAGTCTCCATATTCCACTCATCAGGAAAACAAACTACTAAAAGATTCAGCCCTTCATGTTAACAGGAGTCACAAATATAAGTGGGTAAACGAATATTGTCTGAAACAGCAACATAGAAAACACACTTTCCCCCTAGCTCGATTCGAAGAATCTGTCTGGACATTGCGAGATAGTTCGAGAAAGACTGGTAGAATCAATAAAGGTAATAGGCCCCTAAAAGGAGCCCCCTTGCGAAGTAATATATTGCGAACACTGCGACTGGCTACTTTGGCTTCTCTTGTCATTTTGACCATGCAGGTCGTTGGCGTAGTATTTGCCTCAGAAATAAACTCAAAGATCATATATAAGACAGAAATCCGAGGTGCGATACAGCCATCTACGGCTTCTCATCTTAAACGCATGATAGGTGATGCTGCATCTTCCTCCAGAGTTTCGGCGATACTTATAGAGCTTGATACCCCTGGTGGAATGCTGGAGCCAACACGAGAAATAGTATCTGAGATTTTAGTATCTGAGGTGCCCGTCATAACATATGTTTCCCCTGCGGGTGCTCGAGCAGGTTCAGCAGGAACATTCATCGTCGCTGCATCTCACGTAGCTGCTATGGCCCCTACAACCAACATCGGCGCCGCTACTCCTGTGGGCGCATCAGGAGAGGATCTCGGAGAGACTATAAAAGATAAAGTATCACAAGATGCGGCCGCACTCCTCAGATCTATATCGGAAAGGAGAGGCAGACCTTCGCAGGAATTAGAGTTGACTGTAACAAGGGCTAGATCCTATACATCTTCGGAAGCGCTAGCATCGGGAATAATCGACTATATTTCAGAGAGTCAGACTTCTCTACTAGACGAAATAAACGGATCAACAGTTGTTACGCCCTCTGGAAACGTAACTTTGGAAACTTCTAACCTCGAAATACGAACTTTCGAAAGAACCATGCTCGAAAAGTTTCTGGACGCTGTGGGTGATCCGAACATAACATTTGTCCTTTTAACCATAGGAAGCATAGCTTTGACACTTGAGTTTATTCAACCAGGGATACTAGTAGGAGGATTTATTGGAATTTTAGCGATCTCCCTAGCTTTTACTGGTATGGGACAGCTACCTGTAAACTGGCTAGCTTTGGCACTAATATTTGGGGCTTTCATACTTTTTTTTGCAGAAGCGCAGGCGCCTGGAATTGGATTGTATATAACAGGTGGAATCATATGTTTCTTAGTGGGCTCATTTCTACTATTTGGCGATTTCAGTATTCCAGGCTTTGATCGGGGTATTTTCGGAGTGAACCTTTGGGTAATTGGGATAGTAGGTACAACCTTGAGCGGCTCAGTAATACTCACATTAAAAGCTCTCTCCGAAGCAGTCGGCAAAGGGATGCCCTCCCATACCTCTGCAATTATTGGTTCCATAGGTGTGGTTAAAACTCCTTTGAGCCCCATAGGAACGATCCAAGTAGGTTCGGATCTATGGACCGCGGAGATGTATAGCGATTGTGCATCACCAGCGGTTGGAGAGTTTGTAATAGTAAAAAATACGGACGGAGTAACACTTTCAGTCCAGAAACAAGATACAGATTAATGTTAGGGAGGAAATAAATGATTCCACTTATAAAAGTAGTTAAACAGTATGAACGATTAGCGGTATTTACTCTGGGTAAATTTAATGAAAGATCCGGATTGCGGGGACCAGGGCTTCAAATCCTGATTTGGCCATTTCAAACAGGTACAAGAATCGATCTACGAGAAGAAGTGATAAATATCCCAAGACAAACCAACATCACAAGAGACAACGCCCCAATCGACATAACCTTCCTTGTATATTTAAGACCCATTGAAAGTGAAGCGCAAAAAGTCGTCTTAGAAGTAATAAATTACCATCAGGCGGTAATTGGAATGGCGACTACCATACTCAGAGCTGTAATCGGTGAGATGAATGTCGATGATGTGTTGTCTCAAAGAGAGAGAATAAACCGGGAATTGCGAGTAAAGCTGGATGACATTACTGGAAGATGGGGGATCAGAGTGTCAGCAGTCGAAATCAAAGAGATAGAACCTGCTCCAGACATTCAAGAGGCAATGAATCGCCAGATGTCTGCAGAGCGTATAAGGAGAGCCGACGTTACTGAAGCGGAAGGAAAAAGACAAGCAGAGATCGAAATCGCGGAGGGAGATAAACAAGCAGAAATCCTCAGAGCAGAAGGACATCGACAGTCGGAAATTTTAACTGCTGAGGGAGATCAGCAAGCAGCAGTTTTAAGAGCGGATGGATTTAGCATCGCACTGGATAGAATCCACCAAGTCGCAAGCAATGTAGACACAAACACCATTAGTCTCCAATATTTTGAAACACTAAAAGAAATGGGCAAAGGAAGTGCTACCAAATTTGTTTTCCCAATGGAATTCACAAATCTTCTTGGCCCATTTGCGTCGATGTTATCCGCAAAAAATTCAGGTGCTAATGATGAAGAAAATAACTGACTTTAACGATACAAACAAATAGGTTTCAGACCAGCTTAATCACATTGCTACTTGGGATTTGCTATTCGGACCTCGATTGAAAGGGTTTCAGCCGGATCGTTCCAATATTTTTTCATTAGTAGCTATCTCATGAAATTCTATCTCGTATGATTTTAGAAGCGGAAACATAACGCCGTTGTCAGATTTCACACTATCTGGAACGTTGGGCATCCTGTTGGCATCTATAGTTTCTTGTTCCCATTCTGCGCAAACCTCTATTTCCGATGAAGGAGTTCCAGTTCCACTTACATATACAGTAGCCTCAGCCCTGCCAGTGGATTCTGAATAGGCATCACATATGCTGCGTAGAAGCCTCGCCACCTCCCAAGCATCTTTCCTTTCCACTTTACATACTCTCCTGATTAAAAACATTTGGTCCTCTCTTTCCAATCTTTATTAACTTAGGTTTCCCTACTACTGAAACATACCAATTTTACATATTTAAGACATAAGAGTATCTCCAACGTGTATCCTTTTTACTTGGCCAAATATGACTCATGACTCTATAACCTCACACAAAAAAACGCCTCATTCACCTTGGCTAACCTTTTCAGTTGCGGCACTGTCTATCATGGGTTCTGCCCTGGACAGAGGTGCATCAAATGTCATATTGCCAAACATAGCAGAGGAATTTGGATCTGATATTCCAACGGCCCAGTGGATAAATACAACATACCTGCTTATGGTAGCGGCTTTGTTACTACCAATGGGAAGATTGACTGACATATTAGGTAGCAAAAAGGTCATTGTCTCTGGACTAATAATATTCGCCTTTGGAGGAATTGGAAGCTCTGTTGCCCCATCAATAGAAATATTACTTTCTGGAAGAATTCTGCAGGGAATAGGCGGGGCAATGATCCAAGGTACCGCATTTATCATTGCAATTGCGGCGTTTGGGGAAGGACAAAAAGGAAAAGCGGTGGGACTAGTACTCATATTCGTCGGTCTAGGTAACGTCGCGGGGCCAACGGTAGGCGGCTTAGTTACAACATATGCTGGTTGGAGAAGCGTATTTATAGTTACATCCTTGGTTTCTTTAGCAGGAGCATTATTGGCGTTCTCAGCATTGGGTTCTCACCGCGCCAATCCAATTTCTAATTCACAATTTGATTGGTTCGGAGCCGCACTGTCTGTGGCCACTCTCTCAGCACTACTGGCTGGTATTACTATGGCTGCTCACTCCGGATGGTCTTTCATACCCGTGTCAGTTATAGCGTTGTCACTGGTTTCCGGCGGTTTTTTTGTATGGCGAGGCCTAATAGTTGATAATCCGATTTTGAATCTGCGGCTATTTAGACGACCCATATTCGGTTTATCAATTTTGTCCAATTTAATATGTTTTCTGGGATTGTCATCAGCCTTATTTTTGCTTCCATTCTATTTAAAATATGTTCTGGGATATCCACCCGACAAGGTAGGTAGCGTTTTTATCCCCGCCGCAGCCTGCATGGCGATTGTGAGTCCACTCAGCGGGAGATTGTCAGATCGTTTTGGAACAAGAATATTCACAGTAGGGGGGTTATTGCTGGGATCAATCGGCTTGATAATGTTGGCGACCCTTGATGAATCATCATACGGTTTTCTACCCTACATCGCCATGATACCTATCAGTGCGGGAATGGGAGCATTCTATGGCCCCAATAACAGCGCTATCCTAGCCGTGACTCCGGAATCAAACCAAAGCGCAGTTATAGGTTTCATAAACTTGATCAGGAATTCTGGAAGCCTGATTTCCATACCAATTTCAGCGACGATAGTCACATTGGTGATGAGTTCAATGGGTTTCGAAGCCAATCTGTCAGCAGTAAGCTTCGGATCCGAAACAGAATTAGTCTCATCGTTTCTCAAAGGAATGAGAGTTTCGTTCATAGCACTTACCGCGGTCACTTTGGTAGGCGTGGGGTTATCACTTTACCCAAACCCTAAAAATATTCAGTGAAAAATCACCTGTCCTGAACAGAGCCATCAAAACCTATAGGGGTGTCTAAAACTTTGGGGTCTTCCGGCATTTTCAGGGCTTCTTCATTAATCTCAACTCCCAGTCCAGGTCCATCCGGAACGGTAATATAGCCTCCCTTGAGTTCCAGGGGCTTGAGCAACAGTTCGCTCTTTGGTGGTTCTGACTCACCGGTGTATTCCTGGAGAGCAAAGTTAGGTATACATGCATCGAGTTGTACACATGCAGCGGTACTAATAGGCGAAAGAGGATTATGAGGAATAACTTTTACGTGGTGGGCCTCTGCCATAGCAGCAACTTTTTTACAGCCAGACAAACCTCCACACAGACATAAGTCAGGACGAACATACGAAGCTGCATTCGCCTCCAGTAACTGTTGATATTCGAAAATTGTGGTAAATCTCTCGCCAGTTGCTATAGGGATATTGCATTTTTTAGCAACTTCTCCCATTATGGCCGGGCTATCTGGCAACATGGGATCCTCATAAAAGAAAGGGTTAAACTCCTCTAGTCTTCTCCCCAACGCTATACTCTCTGCCGGATTCATCTGCCTGTGTATTTCCACACATATGTCTACATCAGAACCTACTGTTTCTCGCACTGCAGACACCCTTTTCACTGCTTCGTCAGCCCACTCAGAATAGGATTTATGGAGGTAATAGTCGGAAGAAAACGGAGTAAATCTAACAGCAGTGAATCCCTGTTTAACTGCATTTAAGGCGTCTTTAGCCAAATCATCGGCAGATCCAAAATCGCCAGATCCGACATGCATATAACAGCGCACTCTGTCACGAGTTTTACCTCCCATGAGATCAAAAATAGGTACCTCCAGACGTTTGCCCTTAATATCCCATAGAGCAATGTCTATAGCTGATAAAGCTCCTTGAACAACTGACCCCATAAAGTGTGACGATCGATATAGCCACTGATAGTGATGTTCGATGTGATCTGGGTTCTTACCAAGTAAATACGGTTCCATAGTTTCTATCATAGTTTGAGTGGGTCTCTGCCATCCGTGAACACCTCCCTCTCCAATACCCACGGTGCCATCTTCACAGTGAATTTTCAAAAGTAACCACTTGTCCCACAAGATTGTCTCTACTTTTTCTATTCTGGTTGGTTTAGGCACGTTAAATTCCTCCAGCATCAATCGATCAAATATAAATTGGAGATGATGTTATCACCACAAATACAAGGTACTTCGATAATTTTTTAGGAAATATTAATGGGTGAAATTGATCATGATGCATTCGCTATGTAACATTCCATATTATGACGAGAAATAAATCTATTGATCAAATTATTTAAGGAGTGCACATGGGCGAGCTAATGTCCGGGAAACAAGCCGTTCTCGAAATGCTTAAAGCTGAGGGTATCGAGTATATATTCGGTAACCCTGGAACGAGTGAAGGGCCACTTATTGATATGCTGGGAAATTACCCGGAATTCAAATACGTTATGGCGCTTCAAGAAAGTGTTGCTGTAGGGATGGGTGAGTCATATGCCCGTTCAACCCAGAAGACAGCCTTTGTGAGTCTTCATGTTGATAGTGGACTAGCTAACGGCATTGCCCTAATGCTCGATGCACTCAACACGGGAACACCACTTGTCGTTACCTCATGCAATTACGACGCTCGAAAAATCAACGAAAACAAAACCGATCTGGCTGAGTTAGTACGACCAGTTACTAAATGGTCAGTGGAACTGGATATCGCTGAACAGATTCCAAGCGTAATGCGGAGAGCGTTTAATGAGGCCAACAGCCATCCCAAAGGACCCGTATATGTAGGATTTACAGCAAATGCATTAGAAGGCATGGCTGATATGAATATAGTGCCGTCGTCTGATATCCATGACAACGTAAGACCAGACCCTGCGGGCATAGAAAAAGCCGCAGAACTTCTCATTTCGGCGAAAAGCCCACTTCTCATGGTAGGAGATAGAGCTTCAGACGATGATGCCCTCGAAGAGGCTGTACAGCTTGCTGAACTTGCTGGTTTACCGGTATACCAATCCGGAGGAGCCGAGGTTTCCTTTCCTACAACACACCCTCAGTACCTTGGAGTTCACTCTCTCAGGGTCGCTGCCCAACGTGAAGCATTAAAGGGATACGATCTGATAATAACCGTGGGAACAGACACATTTGATGAACTTTTCTACTGGGGAGACGTGATACTTGGAGAAAATACTAAGCTGGTACATATAGACCCTATTCCTGGCCGTGTCGGCAAAAGTGAACCAACGGATGTTGGAATAATATCGAATTGCAAATCTGGGTTAAAGGAACTCATCGAACATATATCTGGTCGGCTGGACACTACAGAAGTTGATAAGAGAAGAGAGTCTGTAGTCCAGCAGTCTGAGGAAGAGAAGAAACTCTACGAGGATTCAGTAACATCGCATTGGAACAACAAACCTATGCCACCGGCACGCATGATGTATGAGCTCTCCAAAGCCATCCCTAAAAACACGATAGTTGTGAATGACTCCGTAAGTAATAATGGTGCCTCTCGACACTATTTTATTGCTGAAAAAAGAGATGATATGAGAGGAGTCCGGGGGCAGTCTATTGGTGGAGGAATAGGCGCCACTATGGGCACCAAATGCGCCTTCCCAGACCGCCCCGTGATAGGAATCATTGGTGACGGAAGCGCTATGATGACAATACAAGGGCTTTGGACAGCGGCGAACGATGATATTCCTTGTGTATTCGTTATTTGCAACAACGGAATGTATAGGGTGTTGAAGGTAAATTTCAACATATACCAGACTGAGGTACTTTCTGAACCAGAACCAGCAGGTGAAAACCTTCTTTATTCTAATTTCGATACTCCCTTCGATATTTCCGAAATTGCAAAAGGGATGGGGATACAAAGCGAGCGAGTTACAGACCCTGATGAAATAGGACCAGCCATTCAACGTGCCCTGTCAGCTAACAAACCGTCCGTCATTGATATCGTTATTGACGGTTCTCTTTAGATTTAAAGAGTCCTAAGTCTGATGAAAACTTTAAAACAGGAAGCTATCGGGTCCAGGGGTGTAGTGACCTCTAATCATGCACTGGCATCTCTTGCTGGAATAGAGATGCTTGCCACTGGAGGAAATGCAGTCGACGCGGCTGTGGCAACCGTCTTAGCTCTTACAGTTGTTGAGCCGATGATGGTTGGGATAACTGGGGCAGGATTCGTAAACATACATAATGCATCTACCAACTCCTCTATAACTATAGACAACTACTGTACGGCACCTGCTGCCGCCCAACCCGATATGTTCACCCCGATATCGGACTCCTGGCCCGACTACATGGAAACCGAGCAACAGAAAAATAAGATCGGTCATTTGTCAGTTGGGGTGCCTGCTGGATTGCAATGCTGGTACCACATCCAGACCAAGTATGGGAATTTAGATTTTGAGAATACTGTGCAACCGGCCATGAGATACGCAGAGCAAGGTTTCTCCATAAGTCCCTACCTAGCCGGAATTATTGAGACCAACAAAATTGCCTTGAAATCCTACCCGGGCAGTCGCGATTTGTTCTTCAATAACAATAACCCTCTTTCCACTGGACAGCTATTACGAAATCAGAACTATGCCTCCGTGTTACGTGAAATATCTAAAACGGGTGATGAGATATTGACAAGAGGCTGGCTGGGTAATGCCATAGAGAAGGAAATGGCAAAAAACGGAGGTATCGTCACCCAGGACGACATAGAAAAATATCAACTTGAATACAGAAACCCGGTTAAGGGAAATTACAGGGGTTACGAGATTGTCGGTGTTGGACCTGCCAGCTCCGGCGCCACACATATAGTTCAAGCTCTTAATTTGCTCGAAAAATTTAATATCGAAGCGATGGGATTCGGAACAAAAGAATACATTCATCTGTTGGCTGAAACTTTGAAGATAGTATTCTCAGATAGATTCAGATTTATGGGAGACCCAGACTTTGTAGACGTTCCTGTTCAAGAATTGGTGTCAAAACGTTATGCCGATATCAGATATTCTGAAATAGATTTGCAAAAAGCCGGGTCATTTGTACATGGCAACCCAGAACTACAACTAGGAGAGTCAGAAAACACTACTCACCTTACAGTTGCTGACAATGACGGAAACATAGTTTCTATGACTCAGACACTTAACGACGCCTTCGGGTCAAGAGTTACTGTACCGGGAACCGGCGTTACTTTGAATAACACTCTATATAACTTTGATCCCCATCCTGGCAACGCAAATTCAATAGTTCCTGGCAAAAGAGTGCTAAGCAGTATGGCACCTATAACTGTTTTCAAAGGCGGAAAACCATTCATGGCTTTGGGAACCCCTGGTGGGAGAAGAATATTTGGCTCTGTTCTGCAAGGAATTATCAATGTAATTGACCACGGAATGTCCCTTCAGCAGGCTGTCGAAGCACCTAGGGTGTGGACGCAAGGCCAAAACTTAGAACTTGAATTTTCAGTTTCTGATGAAGCATCTGAAGGCCTCGACAAAATGGGGCATTCGATAGAGAGAGTCGACCGAATAGCAGGAGGAATGAATGGAATAATGTTCGACAGTGAGGGGTTTATACATGGCGCAGCTTGTTGGAGGGCCGATGGTTCACCGGTTGGACTTAGCGGCGGGCAAGCCTACATTTCGCAAGGAGACGGGATGTTCCGAATTTGAATCAATGAGCAGCAAATCGATGTTTGATAATAGTTAGAGTGCTATTTCTGACCACCGATTCGCTGATGTTTTACAAATTAGGAAAGAACTTATCCTCTCCCAATATATGGCATTTTACTAGCCATAATGGTCACAAACTGAATATTCGCCTCTAAAGGCAGATTACTAATATATGAAATTGTCTCCCCCACATGATCAACATTGTAGGTGGGTTCAACTGCCATTTCACCATTAGCCTGAGGTACCCCATTAGCCATTCTCGCCGTCATGGGAGTGGCCGCATTACCTACATCGACCTGACTACACACGATATCAAAAGGTCTCCCATCCAGTGAAATCTGTTTCGTAAGCCCAGTGATTGCATGTTTCGTCGCCGTATATGCGACTGCTTCAGGGCGAGGAACATAAGCAGATATCGAACCGTTATTAATAATCCGACCACCCTGAGGTGATTGTTCTTTCATCATTCTTATGGCATGTTGAGCACATACAAAACTGCCTGTTAGATTTGTATCAACCACCCTTTTCCAGTCTTCGACAGGAAGTTCATCAATAGGCATTCTTGGTGACCCAATTCCTGCGTTATTAAAAAGAACATCTACCCTGCCAAACGCTTTCTTAGTCTCCTCAAACAAATTAGCTATCGCATCTGTATCCCCAACGTCAGTCGGCACAGCAATTGCTCTAGCACCATCGACTCCCGCTAGTGAAATAGATTCCTCTAGAGGTTCCAAGCGCCTGCCAGCAAGTGCAACAGAATAACCATCCTTGAACAAATGCAACGCAGCTGACCTACCTATGCCACTACCTGCACCTGTAATCACAGCAACTTTTCCATTAGATGTCATAGTTTTACTTCTCCTGATAATAGTAACTTGCGGATTTTACCCTATCCAACAATCAAATTTTGTTCCAAACACTATTCTGCTATAACTTCCTCTCCGAGTTTATGAGCATTGATCCAGTCCCAATCCAGTTCTACCCCGATACCCGCGCCTTCTGGAGCGAATACATTTCCGTCTGCATCGATCCCGTCAAGATTGTCATTATAATCCAGATATACAGGCGGTTTTGTGGAGGGAACATTGGGATGAACCAACCCTAGTTCAAAAAAATTTGTATTCCTTATAGCCGACATTATGTGCCTGTGAACTGGCCCAGGGCCATGCAGTTCCACATCTAATCCAAATCCTTCCGTTGCATGAGCAATTTTCATCGCACCTGTGACGCCACCATCCTCATGGGCTCCACATCTAACGTAATCCGTCGCATCCGCGACAATAAAATCGACGTGTTGTTCTAAAAGACGTATGTGCTCAGTCTGGAGAATAGGAGTCTTCAACATTTGTCTCAACTTCCTATGGGCAAATTGAGAGACTCCATTGTCTTGGAAGGGATCCTCCAGCCAGAAAAAATTAGCCTCGTCACAAGCTTGGCCTAATTTAAGGGCATCACCAAAATTCTTTATCTCGCAGGCTGGATCGATCAGAAGATCTAACTTACCAGAAAATTTTTCTCCCAAATTAAGGACATTATCTATTTCCCTCTGAATATTATCTCTCGCAAGACCCCAGCCGTGTACTTTAAACGCCTTATATCCCATTTCAAGACATTGGTTAGCGAAGTCCTCGAAGTCTTGGGGCGTGGTGAGGCCTCCGTTTTCATCTCCATGCAGAGTAGACGCATAGGCTTTCAGTGGACGTCGTTCTCCCCCCAAAAGCCTGTACAGAGGTTCATCATAAAACTTGCCAGCGATATCCCATAGACAGATATCAACAACACTCATTCCCAGCATCGCCCAGTGTCTGGAGCCTCTCTTTAAATCATTATAAATCGACTCACGAGCAAGAGAATTCTTACCTACAAGATAGTTACCAATTGCCCTCAGCTCTGCCATGGCCGGTCCAATAACGCCCGGGTACTCCCCAACGATGCCTTTATCGGTATGAATTCTTAAGATCGTATTCGATTGAACAAGACTCCCTCCTGGTTCAAAAACCATATTGAAAGTGTTGTAATCTTTTCCCACATTTTCAAGCACATGTTCGAAATGGATAGCCTCAACCTTAGTTATTACTGGTGCCTCTCTCATAAAATCCCTTCCTTGTCACAATGTATTAAAGAGTTTCATCTGAAAACGGGGCTATAGTACACGCTTAAAATTGGGTAGTCATATAACTATTAAAAAAAGAATTTTAAGCGAAGTTTTAAACCTTCCATATAATTCCCAAGGGCTTCCGTTCTGAAACTTCATAAAAGATTCCTAGTTTGGAAGGTGGATAATAATCATTATGGAAAACAGTAGACCCATATGGCACAACTCTAGACTCTGGTCTCTGGGTATTGGAGAAATGCTGGTATGGGCGGCTATTTTTTATGTCTTCCCGGCCATGTTGCTCCGTTGGTCAGATCACTTCGGATGGAGCATTGCCGAGATCTCTGTTGCGTTTACACTCGCCCTTGCATCGTCAGCAATTGCCGGTATAGCTGCAGGTAGAATCATAGACAAAGGTCATTCTAGGATCCTTTTCACGCTGAGTGTATGCGCAGGCGCTTTATTAATTTCTGTTATCCCCTATGTGGGGAGCATTCTGGCCTTTTACTGCATCTGGGTACTCATTGGTATTGCAATGGCTGGATGCCTATACGAACCTTGTTTTTCATACATCACCCGAACATACAAAAATAATTCCAAAAACGCGATCGTGTTTATTACACTCCAAGCAGGATTTGCCAGCAGTGTTTCATATTCAGTATCAACAATTCTGAGTGATGCTATTGGCTGGGACAATACTTTACACCTATTCAGCTTAACGTTGATTTTTGTAACAGCACCATTATTTTGGTATGGAAGTCCCGAGACCAATAGACAAGTTCCAGATCAGGAAACTGGAGAAGCAACCCATGACATTCAGTCACCAACAGTAACTCCATTTTTAGATACCGTAATTCCTCTCATAAAGAACCCAGTATTTTGGCTAATTTTCATAACTTTTGCAGCATTTGCAGCAACACAGGGTATGTTCGTTAGCCAAATATTCCCGCTACTACAAAGTAAAGGCATTTCCGACAGTACTGCTGTAATTTTAGCCTCCTTGATAGGACCAATGCAGGTCTTGGCAAGATTTATTCTCTTCCTGGCAGAGCACTTCTCTAGCAGGGATATTCCCGCCACTAAGATAGCTACTCTATGTCTAGTTGCGTTCGCAGGCACAAGTGTTCTTCTGTTATTTGGTGATGAAAAGTTATTGATGGTATTGATTTTCGTCACAATACAGGGGGGCATGTACGGTCTTGTCAGCATTGTCAGGCCGGTACTGACATCAGATTCTCTGGGAACCAGGAATTTCGGTGTCATTTTCTCCCTCACAAGTATGGGTTTTGTTTGGGGGTTCGCAGTCGCCCCAGCTATAGCAGGGTGGATAGCAGAAATATGGAATTATGATGCCGTTCTAATAACAACTACATTCGTCTCAATTTTAGGCTTAATCAGCCTAAGTTTTTCAAAACGATTCCAGAAAATGGATGTAAAATCTGGTATATAACCTGGATGTGGAGTTACAACGAATTATTTCGAAACTAAAAAGGTGTGAAAAATGACAAGCATACTGATAAAGTCCCCCATGATTTACGATGGAACAGGGGCCCCACCTTTCGTTAGCGATATTCTTATCAAAAACGACAAAATAGAATCTATATCAAATATAGAATCTACCAGTGACCGTCTCGTAATAGAAGCCAATGGCCTGGCAGCTTCCCCAGGATTCATCGATACACACACTCATTCAGATGGAGCACTTCTCAACATTCCTCAGCATGCCCACTCGTTAAGACAAGGCGTAACTACAGAGATACTGGGACAAGACGGCTTATCCTATGCGCCACTTTCAAGAGAAAATTACCTGTTAAACCGAAGGTATCTTTCAGGAATTTTGGGACTCCCGCCAAAAAATCTTGACATGTCTTCAGTCACTGCTTTCAGAGAAAATTACGACAGAAAAGTCTCAATCAACACAGCCTACTGTATTGCCCATGGAGCAATCCGCCTTGAAACTGTAGGTTTTAATGATAAACCTCTAAGGGATACCTCACTTGGAAAAGCCAAGGAACTTGTTAGGCGTGGGATGGAAGAAGGAGCCGTAGGGCTTGCCACTGGAATGTCTTACTTTCCAAACGCATGGAGTGATACTGAGGAAATAATAGAGCTTTGTTCAGTTGTAGCAGAATTTGGTGGTGTTTATGTTACACATCTTCGTGACAAAAACATTGACAGAGGATTCGGTGGAGGAGGTATCACGGAAGCGCTGGAAATATCAAAAAGATCTGGAGTAAAACTACATTTTTCACACTTCAGAACTGATGAAAATACTGCCGGAGAAGTCTCTAATCGAATTGAGGAAATAGACCAAGCCATTTCTGAAGGTGTCGATGTTTCCCTGGAGCTCTATCCATATCCGACGGGTAGCACATTCCCCCTCAGCTTCTTTCCAAGTTATGCTCATGAGGGTGGCTTGGCAGGACTACTTGAAAAGCTTAGGAATCCTAACGAAAAAAATCTTCTGGCCGATTATCTGGATAACGACTCTCCTCGTCCTATCAACGACGCGGTATTCTCCTATGTAGCAAAGGCCCCTAAGTATGAAGGCATCTCGCTGACCCGCATTGCTAAGGAAAGAGAAGTTTCACTGGGCACCACGATCTGCGATATTCTTCTGGAGAATGAGGGCGAAGTGGGATACTGGGGTTCACCACCATTAAGTGTCGCGGTCTGGGAACAAATAAACCAAGACGCTATGGAGTTTCTGTCACGGCCTGACTACATGGTCGGAAGTGACTCTATACCATTGGGTAGCTATCCTCATCCTAGAGCTTACGGAACATTTCCCCGTGTAGTCGGCAGGTTTCAGAGAAAATACAATGCTATGCCGCTGGAACATACCATCCAAAGGATAACCGACAACCCGGCAAGGAGATTCGGACTAAAGCAGCGAGGAAAGATACAGGAAGGATATTTTGCTGATATAGTCCTTTTCGACCCCGCTACCATCAATGACAACGCTACGTACGACGACCCCAAGCAATTTCCAACAGGAATACCCTTTGTGATCGTAAACGGGGAAGTAGCGGTTTCCAAAGAGGAATGTACTGGAACCACAACCGGTAGGGCTATTCCATAGAATTTAAACCTA
The DNA here is from genome assembly GCA_913048525.1 of uncultured Chloroflexota bacterium. GTDB lineage: Bacteria > Chloroflexota > Dehalococcoidia > Lucifugimonadales > UBA826. The sequence continues at coordinate 49,709 of CAJWWP010000001.1, read as the reverse complement.
ATCCAGTATTTTCTCGAATGATCGCCTTAGTATCGGTCCAACCTCCAGCAATTTATCTTGAGGTGTCCCACTAAAGGCTAAGCGAATGCTGTTCTCATTCTTAACGGGATCCTGAAAAAACAAATTCCCGTCTGGAAAAGCTAGCCCGCCTTCCCATGCTTTTTCCACTAGATCCGTTGCACTAACACCCAGAATCTTTAACCAGAGGTAAAATCCTCCACCTGGTATTTGATAATCGATATACTCCGCGCAATTCTCATCAAGCGAACGGCATAGATTTTGACATTTCACCCCATATAGGCTTCTCATTTCCACGATATGCTCGTCGTATTCACCGCTAAGAATAAATCGACTTACTGCATTTTGAATGAACGGAACATTTCCAAGATCGGATCGAGTCTTATGAAGAGCCGCTATAAGTTTAGCGGTGCCATGCAGCCATCCAAGTCGGAGTCCCGTAGCAATTGTTTTGCTAAAAGTCCCCATCTGCAACACTCCAATTCCGGAGCTAATTGAATAAATAGAGCTCGGGGGAGGTGAATCAAAATATAGGCTGGAATAGGTCGTGTCTTCCAGTACAAGAATCTCACGCTCTTGGCAGAAATCAGCAATCTCTTTACGACGAGGTAGTGACATCGTCCTTCCGAGAGGATTATGAAAATCCGGAATCGTATAGATAGCTTTTAAAGTTCTGTCATTTGCGACACAGTCTAAATAAATCTCTTCAATTTCCCCTATAGATGCCCCCTCAAGATCGGATCCTACTTCTCTAATGAATCCTTCAGACCTTAGAATAGCCCTAACGGTTCCTGGGAAGCTGGGCCCCTCGACTATAACCACGTCATCTTTGTCCACAAAGGTCGCACAGAATGCCTCCATACAGCCAGAACTCCCATTGTAAAAAGCGAATTGATCAGGAATGGAAGAATGATCGGTAAACCCATAATCAGGATCACTCAAAATAGCCTTTAAATCTGCATCGCCGCTACCGTATTCATATTCTAGTGCTGTCACATCTCCTGATTCGAGAATATCGGATATGTGCTTCGCTAATGCTATGGAGGGCAGATTTTCCCTATCAGGCATACCGACACGTAGATCAATGAGGTTTGAATTATCTGAGCCGACACCCCACGGGGTGCTAACCTTATCCGAGCCAGCCCCTCTCAGCTTGGCACCTTGTGAAATGAGATGACTTATTTCAAACTTCTTTTTATTCATAATCAGAAAATATTTTAGCCTAACCAATCCAGATTTTACTCAGCAGGTTTATAATCTTAAACTACTAATAACGAAGGGAGACTTGATATGGCTGAAAGCGGCAATATTGAATCACGAGTCAAAAATATCCTGCAAGATCTGAAAGTTGAGTATGAATGGATAGAAGTAGATCCAGATTTTGCAGACACGTCACAGTTTTGCGAAAAGTATGGGTTCAGAATGGAAGAATCTGGAAATACGATAATAGTCGCCTCTAAAAGAGGTGAAAAGAAATTTTCAGGATGTATTGTTCTCGGCACCGATAGGCTTGATGTTAATAAAAAAGTTAAAAGCTTGATGGGTGTTTCCCGTTTATCATTCGCTAACGCAGAGGACACGGTACAGCTGACTGGCATGATGATTGGAGGAGTCACTCCTTTTGCATTACCAATAAAACTCCCCATCTACGTAGACCACAAAATTATGAGATTGGAGAAATTGATAGTTGGCGGAGGAAGTCGATCTGGAAAGATATTAATCCACCCTGATGAATTGCTTAAGATTTCCTCGGTGCAGGTAATACAAGATCTATCTCTGAGTTAGGGTGATACCTATCACTCACTCCAATCTACAACGAACCGACGTTGAGCCTCATTCTCCGGGGATTTTCTAAAATCTCCAGCAACTCCTTTCCTTATTTCAGGAATCCTCTCAAGTGCTTTTTCACCAACCATACCGTGCCGGGATAAAAGACAACCCACGACAATCCCCGTCCTTCCCAATCCTCTGAAACAATGAATGTAAACAGACCTCCCCTCAAAAACTTCAGAATCGATAAGATCCAGTATTTCCTTCATTTGTTCTAGACTGGTCACATTTTTATCTGGGATTGGAAAACGATAATATTCCGACCTACGAGAACGCTTGCGTCTCTGTGTATGCAAATGCATGTTGTATGGTGGCCGCTCCCCTGACTCTGTAAGATCGATAAACGTGTCAATCCCAGAGTCCATCAGTTGTCCGATTTTCCAGCCTGGGGAGTTACGAGCAGCAAATCTACTTCTAAACAATGCGATAACAGAATGAACAACAGAGGCGATGAAAGTCGAGGGGTTTTTCGAGAACTGCTTACCTGGGTACTCTCCAGCGGCTATCTTTCCTATTAGCACCCAGTATGAAAAAGGATTTATAGTATCCGATGTAAGCTCTCTGGCATCATCGAAAAGATCATTAACATATTTAGACGCCGATTTTGATTTGGAGGACATAGCATTACGATAACATTATCTTGAAAAAATCTACCAGAGGAATGCAGTGAACGAAGATAAAGAAAAAAACCTAGTCTGGATAGACTTAGAAATGACGGGCCTTGAGGACGAACATGTAGTAATAGAGATCGCCTCATTGGTAACAGATTCTCATTTGAATGAGTTAGCGGAAGGTCCGGTTATAGCGGTGAGTAGAACCAAAGCAGAAATGGATGGGATAAACGAATGGTCTCTTGAGCAACATACAAAGTCAGGACTCTTAAAGAGATGTGAAACCTCTTCAATTGACATAACTTCTGCCGAAAAACAAACCATAGATTTTTTAGAATCCTGGACCGTTCCTGGGAAGTCTCCTATCTGTGGTAATTCCATAGCAACAGACAGAAGATTCATTCGTAAGGAAATGCCTTTGCTAGACCAATATCTTCACTACCGTATGATTGATGTCTCTACAGTGAAAGAGATTGTTGAACGATGGTATCCAGACTTAGAAGCCCCACCCAAAAAGGGGCAACACCTAGCATTAGTTGATATAAGGGAAAGCATCTCAGAATTGCAATGGTACAAAAACCACGTATTTAAGCCTGGCAAATGAAATAGAAACATGGGAAATAGCGAAGATTCTACATCCGCAATCAGGAAATTGTGGAAATTTAGTAACCTTGAAGACACTTATCTGGACAAAATCTCACTTACCGGTTCAGAACCTATCCTACCTTCAGTATATAAAACAGGTGTGGCCTCCCAATCCTCCATAACTGTAGCAGCTATGGCTGCAGCGAAAATCTGGGAATCAAGGACCGGAGAATCCCAAAAAGTGTCGGTTGACATGAAACATGCAGCCATAGCATTCAGAAGTGAACGATACCTAGATTACGAAAGCTATAAATACGGATCAACTTCTCATTCTGGAATGAGAAATCATCCCGACTCAATACACGGCTTCTATGTTTGTGGAGATGGAGGATGGCTCCAAATCCATGCTAACTACCCCGCCCACAGAAACGGGGTATTAGAAGCGTTAGATTCTGAGGCTTCAGCGGCTGGTGTTCAAAAAAAATTAATTGACATGACTGCACTTGATGCTGAGGAATATCTTACTAAAAAGGGTCTTCCGGTCGGAATGATGAGAACTCTTGACGAATGGGATGACCACCCTCAGGGAATCTCAGTATCCAATCTCCCCATCATGGAAATAGAAAGAATTGGAGATGCAAAAAAACTTAATTTCACGAAAAAACCAGATAGGCCGCTAGAAGGGGTAAAAGTACTGGAACTCACAAAAGTATTGGCTGGTCCGGTAATGGGAAGAACTCTCGCTGAGCATGGAGCTGACATATTATGGCTTAACGATCCTCATCTAGATGTCATAGACGGTCTGGTCATAGACATGTCGAGAGGCAAGCGTCCTGCCCACCTCGATCTCAATAATGAAAACGACCGAAAAAATTTCATCAATTTAACTAGAACAACTGACATATTTATCCAAGGGTACCGCCCCGGTAGCATTAGAGCCAAAGGATTTTCCCCAGAAGCTATGGCAGAGATAAGACCAGGAATAATCTGCGTGGAACTCTCTGCATTCAGTCATAGAGGACCATGGTCAAATAAGCGAGGTTTCGACAGTATCGTCCAAACGGTTAGTGGGATCGGCAGGGAAGGTGGAAAGGCAGCTGGAAAGGAGGGCATGATACATATGCCCTGCCAAGCATTGGATCATGCAACTGGATATTTAGGTGCTTTTGGCGCGATGATTGCCCTACTGAGACAAAGAAGTGAAGGTGGGAGCTGGCTTGTTAGAGTGTCCTTGGCCCAGACAAGTCAGTGGCTCAAGTCACTTGGAAGGCTAGATCGGGTAGATTCAAAAGACATACCCGATTCGGAAATAGGCGATTACTTGCAAAAAACAGTTTCTCCATACGGCAAGGTTTCCTTCACCAAACCAGCTGCCCAGCTGTCTAAAACTCCTGCTTATTGGTCTTTACCACCCTCCCCATTCGGCACATTTGAACCAAGTTGGCAATAATGGGGTTAATAACAGCTAAGCTTAGCTGTTATTATCACTTACCTTCATTCTCTATTTTTAGAAGGCACATACATTAAATGAATAAAGATGCAGGCATATCAGAAGATTTCATCAGAGATATTGTCAAAGAAGATATCGAATCGGGGAAACACGCCTCAATCGTAACGAGGTTTCCCCCTGAACCAAATGGGTTTTTACATATAGGCCATGCCACATCTATTTGCCTAAATTTCGGGATAGCCGCTGAGAATGAGGGAAGTAAATGTAACCTTCGTTTTGACGATACAAATCCGTCTAGGGAGAATCAGGATTTCGTAGACTCCATCAAAAAGGACATAGAATGGCTCGGATTCAAATGGGCTGGAGAAATTCTATATGCCTCAGATTACTTTGACCAATTATATAATTTCGCGTTAACACTTATTAAGGATGGAAAAGCCTACGTTGACAGCCGATCTCAAGATCAAATTAGATCTACAAGAGGAACACTTACAGAACCAGGACAAAACAGCCCCCATAGAGATAGGACCCCTGAAGAAAACCTAAGCATTCTAAAAAATATGCGTGAAGGAGTCCTAGAGGAAGGTTCTCACGTTCTACGAGCAAAAATAGACATGGCTTCTCCAAATATGAACATGAGGGATCCTGTTATGTACAGAATCCTCAAAACTCCTCACCACCAGACTGGGACAGAATGGCCAATCTATCCTATGTATGATTTTGCCCATGGGTTGTCTGACTCAATAGAAAACGTAACTCATTCGCTATGTACTATGGAATACGAAGACCACAGGCCACTATACGAGTGGTTCTTGAACGAATTAAAGGTATTCCCATCCAGACAAATAGAATTTGGAAAGGTTTTATTAAGTCATACCATCTTAAGCAAACGTAATTTATTGAAACTGGTGGAAGCTAAGCATGTCGAGGGATGGGACGACCCAAGAATGCCGACAATTTCAGGTATGAGAAGACTTGGATACACACCATCTTCCATAAGAAATTTCTGTAAAAAAGTAGGTATGTCCAGGCGTTCGAATGTGGCGGATATAGCTTTGCTTGAACACTGCTTAAGAGATGACCTCAACAGCATTTCACAGCGCAGAATGGCGGTAATCAATCCTCTTAAAGTCACGATAGAAAATTATCCCGAAAACGCTGATGAGCTCCTACCAGCATTCAATCACCCAGGGGATGAAACCCTAGGGTCTCGGGAGATACCTTTCTCCAAAGAGCTATATATTGAGCGTGATGACTTTATGGAAAACCCACCACGTAAATTTTTTAGATTATCCCCTGGAACAGAAGTACGACTTAGGTACGGATTCTTTATTAAATGTAAGGATGTAGTGAAAGATTCTGAAACCGGTGAAGTAACGGAAGTGGTGTGCACTTATGACCCCAGTACAAAAGGTGGGTCCGCTCCCGACGGCAGAAAGGTAAAAGCAACAATTCACTGGGTAAGTGCAAAACACGCAATACAATCAGAAGTCAGACTGTACGACCGATTATGTCTTGACCCTAACCCAGACATAGGTGAGGATGACGCTCTGGCATCCGTTTTGAACCCCAATTCCTTAAATGTCATCAGCAACGCAATGCTAGAGCCGTCGCTAAAAAACGTCTCCAAGGGTGATACATTCCAGTTTGAAAGACTTGGATATTTCTGCGCAGATTCTGAAAATCACACCCCTGGAAAGCCAGCCTTCAATAGAACAGTCACATTGCGGGATACCTGGGCGAAAATTCAGAAATCACAAAAAGCTAAATAATTTTACAATAATCTCATCTTTTCAGCCCAGCCAGACTTCAATTCTGAGGCTTTTTTGCCCATAGAAACCCTAAGCTCCCTACCATAGATATTGCGGCTAATATGTAAAACGCCATGGCATAGGTTCCCTGTACGTCAAACATCCATCCCGCAAAAATCGGCCCTGCAAACATCATTACAGACATAGGTACCATAGAGATACCAAGAACTTTCCCAAATGCTCTTCTACCAAAGTACTCGCCTCTAATCGCGGTACCCAATGGAATCCTTGCACCAAATCCCAGTCCGAAAATCACTATAAATATTGGTGCCAAATAAAGATCTGTTAAGAAAGTAGCAAATATAACTCCTATTCCCTGAAGCAGACCGAACACACATAATGCAACGTTTTTAGGAACTCGATCCCCCAACCAACCACCAAGAATCTGTGCAGCACCCGAAAATAGCATGGTTGCGCCCCATATCCAAGCCCCAGTCTGTATTGGTATCCCCTGATCTTTAAGAGAGATAATGAAGTGTACTGTCATCGTACCTATAAGCATCGAAGAACTAGCGTTACATATGGACAGAGTCCAAAATACAGGAATTTTGAGAAGCTGCAGAACTCCATAATCTATACCGTGATCGGTGGCTTCAGCCTTGTCACTCGAAGTAGAAATGGCGGAAGAATTACCTTCCATCAAATTTTTTCTGATTACCTTTCCGTCCGGCACTTCCCCATATTCTTCAGGTGTATTACGTATAAATCTTGAGACAGGATATGCCATAACCACGAACAATAATCCCAATCCCATAGCGGTGAATCGCCAACCCAAATGGTCAGGAACCACCATCCATGCCAGCAAGGGAACTAGGACAAAACCTCCCATAGAAAATCCAATGCCACCAAAGCCCATCGCTAGACTTCGTTTCCTATCGAACCAATTGTTGATAACGGTCATCATTGGCAGCCAACCACCACCAGACGCACCAAGCATGATCACTGCGTAAGCAAGATAGAACATCCATAATCCACTGGTCTGGCTAAGAATCAGGAATCCAACCCCTATGATAATCACCCCTATCACCACCACCCTTCGAGCGCCAATCCTATCCACTATAATTCCAACTACTGGTCCTACTATGCTCCCTTCCAACGTACCTAGTGAGAAGGCTAAAGCAAGCTGAGTTCTACTCCATCCAAAATCAGTTTCTAAAGCATCTATCCATATACCAACCGCACCAAATACCGGCACTCCAGTGATTGCATTAAGAAAGAGGGTGAGGATTACCAACCACCATCCATAGAACAACGAAAGGCGCCAAGAAAAAAACGTCCCAAGCTTGAGTCTTGAAAAAGATCCCATTAGTGAATAATTTGCCTTTCGATAAAAATAATCATCTGAAAAATCAATCCTTCACGTTTTGCACTTCCGTGTTAACAGTCAAAAGACCAATTTCTATTCATGAATTATAAAACAGTAAATGAAATATATACGAACTAACCACCTTTAGTCACCAATATTCAATCTACCTTAGGAAGGGTTTTTTCTTGTAAGCTGTCACCCAGAGGGTGCGGTTTCAGGCTCTCTTATGTAAGGGACAAGTCTTGGTGGATCAAACTGAGGTTCTCCCTTGATGTCCTCAATGAGTTCAAATGCTTTTAGAACCACATCATGCTCCCCCTCCAACGCTAACATCACCGCCCCCTCTGAGCCTGCAACACCACCCGAACCCACATGAACCGCCGTCACACCTGTCAGAAGCTCAATCGCCTGTACTTCAGTAACAACCAAAGCGTTTACGACAGGCATAAATCCAGCGGATTGTCCCATGGTGTAATCCCAAAGATGATTCCCGCAATGTCTAGCGGCCTCTATGACTGAAGGAATCAAACGTTCAAGACTTACCGGAGCAACCCAGTGAGCACCTCGGGCAGTTATAGTGGGCCAAATTCCACCAACCGTACCTCCAGCTTTATCTGCTGCAAAAACCCCGATGTTTCCATCAGGATCAACCGCGTTAGCCCCCTTCACAGACACATCGTATGCAGTAAATTGATCAAGTACGACTGGAACAGGTGTTTCGTCTAAAGTCCCGGCCTTGAACACCCACGGGCCTAGTCTGTCCTCTTCCAATACACTTGCCATGCGTCCCTCGGTGACAATGCCAGCGGTACAGTTAGCATTATCATATTCTTGACCTGTCAGCTCCTCCAAAATATAGGATGGTGTAATACCTCTAGACACTACGAGCCATCCATTTTCTAGGGCTCGTTTGACCTCCGGCAATTCCAGAACTCCACGAGCAATTAGCCTTTTCCCCTCTCTTGGAAGAATGTTAACCAGGGCATGCGTTCTGTCGTCTCTCACTACAGGGACGGGGGCTTTGTAAGGTGTTGTGTTGTAATACATTGGATGTTCCCTTCGTCAAACAGATTAAAAATTATGGGGAATCATAACGTAAAGCAATATCAAATCCCCTCGTAGGCTAGTGGAGGACATTAGCAGGTCCAGTCGTATATACTTTCCCAGCCTAAGCTGGAGACATGTTAGAGAAATAGCAAAAGAGTGGAGGAAAAATCTATGGTCGATCAACAAATGCAGATCCTTAGACCAGAGACCCTAATCGAGGAATTTAAGAAAAACGGAGTCACTCACATAATTACCATCCCCGATAGTGAGACAAATTATCTTTATGAACTTATGGAAGGCCAGGACTGGCTTGATGTGGTACCTGTTTCCCGCGAGGGCGAGTCGATGGCTGTAGCCTTAGGCCTTAATGTCGCCGGAAAAGTACCCGTGGTTTTGATTCAAAACACAGGAATGATGGAATCCGGAGACTCTATAAGAGGTCAAGTTCTAGATGCCGGCTTTCCTCTTCTAATGGTTGTTGGTTACCGTGGATGGACCCGAAAGGGTCATACCCCTGATAGTGCTGCCACTTATACGGAACCTTTTCTCAACGCATTCCGAATTGATTACTACTTGGTCGAACATGATGACGATGGTCCAAGAATTACAGAGGCTTTTGAGGCTACTCGAAAAAGTAAGAGACCAGTTGTAGTCCTGATTGGTGATGAATATCATGGATTTAACAGGTAACTCCTAGATCAAATTTGATTGGAAATATGTTGACCACCAAATGGTGGTCGAGTTACAGCAATAAAGTAGGAGAGGTTTTAATGATAGAGGCCAAGAAGGTTTATGAGGCTTTTCAAGAACACAGAGGTGACGCAATTGTTTCTGTTCAAGGAACATCTGGAAAACACTGGGCTGATGTGACAACAAACGTTAACAGAGACATATCGCTGGGCGGATCAATGGGACAATCCACGGCATCCATATTTGGATTAGCGTTAGGATTGCCAGAACACAAAGTCGTCCATTTCGACACCGAGGGCGCATTACTAATGAATTTGGGAGTTCTTGCATCAATAGCAGGTAAAAAACCAAAGAACTTTGTCCATTTCCTATTGGACAATGGTTGCTACGCAACGACTGGCGGACAACCTGTGCCAAACTCTGAAGACATTGATTATGCCATGGTGGCCAAAGGAGCAGGCTACTCCGCCGCCTATAACTTTGATGACTTAGAGGAATTATCCACCAGTCTTGAAGAAATAATGAAGCAAGAAGGTCCTGTTTTCGTAGCAATAAAAGTGAACGCAGAGGTTGAAAATCTTCCAATCGGTATGAGAGAAAGACGTGCTTCCAGAAGCAGGCCTCAAACTATCAACGATTTGAGAGCAGAGTTGGGAATTTCTTAAACATTTCTGTAGTCAGGATTGTCAAGAGGAACGCGCAACCACGAAACGATTTTCCGCAAGGACTGATACGCTTCTAAGCGAGCGTGGGAGGTGTCGTCTTGTTCTGCCTGCTCTAATATGTCAGACATTTTGTTGACCATATTGGAGCCGGTTTCTAGCAAGGCGTCACTTCCAGAAGCAGCCCACTTACAAAGCACATACCTGATGACCGCGCCTTCGGGAATATCTAGATTCCTACTGAGCCTTGACACTGTAGGCATTGGGTCCTCTTTTGTGTAAAGAACAACGTCTCGTTTAAAATTAGCGTCTTTATCTAAGGGATCATCATCCCAAAGGTACTTTTCTAGAATTACGTGGGATTTTTGACTATCTAAATTCGTTCCCAATATATTTTCTCCCCATAAAGTTCTTAGTTATAAGTCAGAATCTCTACAGCCATTTCCCTCGTCAAGATAAACAGAAGAACCTACTTTGGAAATTGCTATTTTCTGGGTATAGGTAGTCTCTTTTCCATCCACTTCTAAAGCCCGGGAAGCGACATGAGTCTCACCATTTGCTATAACTGGTTCGTTATATCGACGAAAGGCCTCTTTTAAAATCCTCCCGGATACGCTGGCCGGTACAGGAAGCCCCAACAGATCCAGAGCGGTAGGCATAACATCTATATTTCCTGAAGGCGAAAGAAAGCGTTCCCCAGTTCTGAACGCAGGTCCGGAGCATATCAAAGTGTTATTCATTTCATATCTACTCATTGATCCATGTTGCCCTTGTCCTCCTACACCACCTGTTGAAAACACATAGCCAGGAAATCCATTTTCGTTGGAATCAGAAGTCCATTTGAATGACACTGTAATATCGGGTGACCTTGGCCCATCACACCCAATCAGACTCAAAGGCAAAGTTCCTTCGATCTTGCCAAGCCTGTCAGAGGTTAAAACGGTTCCACACCAGGGTTGAGACATAATCCATTCAGCAATCTTCTCAGATACATCTAAATCTGAATCACCTACGTAGAGGAGTGCGCAGCCGCCGTTTGGGGCCACGAGGACCTCCCCGGTACCACTACCGACGGTAAAACCAGCACCCTTCAGCTCATTTTCAAGATCAACACTATCGATGATTGTTGAATAGCCATGATCAGAAACAATCATGAGATTAATCTCATCTTCTAAAGAATGAGATTTTATAAATTGCACCAGTCTTCCGAACTGCTCGTCAGACTCCCTCAAGGCGTGATTGGACTCCTCCGCACCCACCCCATACATATGCTGGGACTTATCAGGTTCTGAGGACCATATAAGGGCAATTTCTGGCGATATATCTCCTAGGACATAGTCCAAAAATATGTTCATTGCATGTTCATACCGCGGCAGGTTTGGTAAAGTTTCTGCTGGCCATTCTCCAAACGTGTTTTCAATATAATCCTGGATCGTAGATGGAATTGTGAACTCTGGATGAATCGTTGCGCCTCCATGAGTTTCGGCAAGGGGATTATGAGCATAGGCATTCCCGCTAGTGCCAACCCCTAAGGCAACGTAATTCATGTCATATGGATTAAGTATTTCTTGAAGCGTAGTGGCATTCAATACCCTCAATCCTGTCTTTGCAATTGAAGCCATCTCAGTGTTTAGTGCAGATATCACCCTTGTCGCATCATAATCCCTTGCAACAAACGAATTTCCCGCCAACCCATGTATGCCTGGTGTCACCCCTGTAACCATCGATGCCGCATTTATTCGAGTAACAGACGGAAACACCGGATGATGATTCTCAAAAAAAACTCCTCTCTCTGCAACACCATATATATTCGGAGCTAATTCGGGAGAAACCTGAGCAGGCTGAAGGCCATCGAAAACAGCTATTATTAGTTTAGTCACTCCACATACTCCAGTTAACTTAAGGTGTCTTCACAGTTTACACAGAAAATTGCACTAACGAATACAAGTCAGAATTTACGTTGGAGACTCACCATATAATTCAATCAATCTGCTAGACTTCAACTTTCTATGTAGGAGGAATATGTGCAAATGCTAGACAGTGAAAAAAGAGAAATATTTAGAAAAGTGCTGCAGGGTGAAGAATGTTTATTCCCTGGTTCGGTGTATGACGCGGTTTCAGCTCGTTTGGCCACCGAAGTCGGTTTTGAAATAGGTATGTTCGCCGGATCCATTGGTTCTTCCGTAGTTTTAGGAGCACCGGACTACATAGTACTGACACTAACCGAATTTGCAGATCAAGCTCGTAGAATCTGTAGGAATACCGACCTGCCCTTACTCGTGGACGCCGACCACGGCTACGGCAATGCTCTTAACGTCAAGAGAACCGTTGAGGAATTGGAAAACGCAGGAGTGGCAGCTCTAACGATTGAAGACACTCATCTTCCTCGTCCGTATGGAACGCAAAAACCAACGCTTATTTCAATTGATGAGGGTATCGGAAAAATGAAAGCTGCTCTTGAAGGGCGATCAGATTCTTCACTGATCATTGCTGGAAGATCAAGCGCTTTTAGCTTAACCAGTATCGAAGATGCCGTAGAAAGGGCAAAACAATATGAAAGCGCAGGGGTTGACGCCATGTTTTTTGCAGGCATATCAACCAGAGAAGAATTAGCAGCAGCAAGAGATGCTATATCGATACCAATCATGCTGGGAAGCCTGTCACAGGAACTTGAAGATAAAAAATTTCTCTCGTCGATGGGAGTAAAGGTAGCTCTGCAGGGCCATCTTCCCTATATGGCCGGGGTGAAGGCAGTGTACGAAGTGATGAAAGCTCTCAGAAGCGGCACTAAACCTTCCGAATTAGGAGGAGCCTCACAGTATTCAGACCTTATTGGTCGCGTGACTAGAGAAAAGGAACACGATGGTTGGATAGACAAATATCTTTAAGGTTCCTCATGCAATCAGAGGCCTTACTTTCTCGTCAAAAAGCCGCATCGATTTGAGAATTTCTTCCTGAGGCAATCCAGCCATAGCGAAATTAGACCCAAAATACTCGATTCCTTCCGACTTCAGAGCCAAAATTTTCTCAGCAACCTGTTCAGGTGTTCCTATAAAGGCGCGATTGTCTCTTATATATTCGTAACTAGGGGGCAATTCGGTTCTCTTACTGCGCCAATCACTGATGGATCTATCCACCTCGGTATGGTCTATCAGAAAACGTCTCCACTGCATTATGTCCTGAATCCATTCAATATGTTGCCTAGTGTTTGCAATGGCATTTTCCTCAGTTTCAGATACATGGACATATCGAAAAAATGGCACTTCGCTCAAGTGTGGGGAGCTGCCAAAATCTGCACATAGCTTCTTATATCTCGATACCAATTCGAGAGCATGGCTGGTATCTTGAACGACAGCAATACAAAGTAAAAATTCATTTTCTACAAGAAATTTCAACGTTTCAGGAGAGCGTGATGCGGCAATATAAACCGGAGGATGAGGATTTTGAACAGGTGAAGGAACCAAATCAATATTCCTCAAGGAGTAAAAGTCTCCATCAAGAGAAACTGGTCGTCTGGTCCACATTTTCTGCACTGACAATACAGATTCTCTAAATCTTTGCTGACTGTCTTCCTCCGGAATACCAAATCCACCATACTCGTAACTGTAAACCCCCCTTCCAAATCCAACATCTAACCTGCCACCGCTCAGAACGTCCACCGTGGCGGTATCTTCAGCAATGCGGATCGGATTATGCAGAACTGGAACAATCACACCTGTTCCTAAACGGATTTTTTTAGTTGCCGCCGCCATATGTCCCAATATCGCACTCAGTGAAGAGCCCATGCTATAGCGCGTAAAGTGATGTTCGGCAAACCAGGCTGAATGATATCCACTGGCCTCAGCCATCTGCACCTGTTCCACAGCACCATGAAATACATCTTGTTGGGAAATATTTTCCGGCCAGGAAAGATGTGTGAAAAGTGCTAATTTCATTCGATACTAGGCAATTTCCAAATCCACAGATCTAACAAGTTCCATCAACTTGCCTAAAGAATCCAATTTTTCCGACATTGTTTCTCCAGGCAAATCTACCTTTAAAGAGCTTATCCCGAGGTCTCTGTACAAACGTATCCGATCTTTAACCATTCCACTGGTGCCTATCAAGTTGGACTTCAAAGCAAGTTCTAGCGGTACTTCTTCCCTCGCTTCTTCTCTTTTTCCCTCTTTCCATAGCTTCTGAACCTTATTTACAGCTTCTCCGTAACCCTGCCTGGCATAGGCATCCTTGTAAAAATTATTTTTTATTGAGCCCATAGCACCAAATGTGAATCCATATCCTCTAGCATGTCGCTTTCCAGCCTCGTACACATCATCTGTAAACTCCAAGGAAAGAGGAATCATCATTTCAATTGAAGTGAAATCCTTGCCTGCTTTTTCGGCTCCAGCTTTAATCCTGTCAATAAATATATCTCCAGTTTCTGGAATAAAGGAACCTCCCAACCAGCCGTCGGCGACAGCCCCTGTCATTTCAAGATTAGAAGGACCGAGAGAGGCTACCCATACGGGCACATCACAAGGTGGTGCACTACTTCTTATAGCTTTCCCCTCACCTCCAGGAAGAGGCAAAATATATTCTTTGCCTTTGTAGGATAGCTCATCCCCAGCAACACCTTTCTTAACAATTTCGATAATTTCCTTAGTTCTTGTCACAGGGTTACGAAATCGTACTCCGTGCCAACCTTCCATAATCTGCGGGCCACTGGTTCCAACTCCCAGAATGAACCTTCCACCAGAAAGTGACTGCATGGTTAGAGCAGTCATTATAAGATTCCCAGGGGTTCTGCTACCAACCTGGATAATACCTGTACCTAGTCTAATTTTAGAAGTTTTGGCGGCGAGATAGGCCAGAGGGGAAATAGCATCAGTCCCCCAAGCCTCTGAGGTCCATATTGAGTCTACACCTAGATTCTCAGCCTCCCTTGCAAAATCCGCTACTGGCTTCCAATCGGAAACGTCCGACCTAACTCCTGAAAAGGACCGAATACCTATTTCCACACTCTAACTCCGTTATTGATATCAGACCCCATCTGGATAATCGGGATGTTGTTTACATGCGGTAATCTGGCCGATATGGTCCAAGTCATGAACTCTTTGGAACATATACCAAGCACCTGAATTCAGTTCTCCAAAAAAACTGTGACTTGAAGTTAATGATTCATCTGAACCCTTAGGAAGCCTTGATGTCATTACAGCCCAATTTATGGCACCTTCCGTTATTTTTCCAATAAGTATATTTATACCTACGTCAGCAGGCTCCCTCGGAGGTTCAACTCCTTCTGTATCTGGGATTTCTCCATTAGCTAGAAGTTCCACCACTTCCGTCACTCTGGCTGTGCTTGCGATAACATGATGCAACACCTCAGCTATAGTCCATTCGTCCTTATCAAAACTAAAATCAGCCTGCTCTTGGGTTAAGCCTTGAATCTCATCAATCATCTGGAGGCGAGCTGAGACTGCCCTTGGCCATAGCTCGTCAAAAGAATATTTACTCCCTTGCCCCATCAAATAATTTTGAATTCTCTTTTGTTCTGGTGTCATAGAAATACTGTCTTCTACTCCATAAATCGTTGGCGAGAGAACATAACTGGCCAAAACCAAAGTGACAGCAACAATAGCACTATTCCAATAACTCCATTCAGAACTAGGGCGACAAAAATACCGAAATCTTCCGCCACATAACCCGATAAAAGTAATCCCAACGGCAATCCATATACAGCCAACTGCCTGAGACCAAGAATTCTCCCCCGCATTTCGGGAGATGTATATCTGAGAATCATCATGGCCATAGTGACCATCGAAAACGATTGAGCGCAACCAACCAGTATTAGAAGAGGTATGGATGGATAAAACCACTCCATAAATGCCATCGCAATTATCCCTATGTGCCAAAACACTGAACCTATAAACATAATCTTTCCAGCAGATCCCAGGCTAGGTAGAGAGCCTATCAAGAGAGATCCTAGTAGGGAGCCAAATGAATAAGCCCCCACAAGCCAGCCAAGCTCGTATGCTCCCACTCTCATAACATCCTTCGCTGAAACCGCTAGTAGAGTTTGGTTCAAGGGAAAAGCAGTTAGGTTAACTACAAAAGCCACGACCAATAACCCCACCAAAAGCCTCTCTGACTTTACGTAGCGAAATCCCTCGAAAAGATTCTTCAAGACAGAGCTAGAAACAGTTGAATAAGAACTCACTATTGCTCCCGGCAATCCTTTAACCAAAAACACCAGTAGTAACGATAGTGAATAAAGTAAAACTACAAGAATATAGCTGAGTCCAATTCCGGCGACCTCCATAAGTATTCCGCCACAAACTGGGCCTATTATCTGAGTTACATCTCTACCTGTCCTCGATAAAGCAACTCCATTAGACAGTCTTGATTCTCCAACTACGTCCGGTAATACAGACTGACGGACTATATTATCCATTGTGCGAGAGAATCCCACAAAAGCAGCGAGCAACAGAACCGCAAAAATGCTCAACATGCTCATAAATGATAAAACCAAAATAGTTGAGGAAAGCACAACGAATGATGCTCTGCTCATAAGAAAGATAAGCCTTCGACCAAATCTATCTACGACTACTCCGAAAAATGGTGCCGCTAGAGTTCCCGTAAATCTCAAAGCTGCAAATATACCTAATATCAAAGGAGATTCTGTTTGCTCAAGTACAAACCAAGACAGAATTATTATCTCCATGAATTCCGCCCAGTTTAATGCGATGTCTGCTGACCACATCAATCGGAAACTAGGAACAGAAAATGAGGAGAAAGTCCTACTCGCTACTTCTCTCATTAAGAATATCTCAAACCAGAATAAGGCTGACTATCACATATGGAAACCATCAGAAAATGGTACAGCATTGTCCAAAATATGCTGAATAATAGTTGAAACAACCAAAAATATGTGCCGGGTTGTATAATCTCGAACTGGATATAACTGTTTTACCATTGAAGAGAAGATTCGAATTGAGGAGGGGAAATGTCAAACACAGAAACGGCGACACTTGCAGGCGGGTGCTTCTGGTGTGTCGAAGCAGTATTTGAGCTCGTTGACGGGGTAGTGAAGGTAACTTCAGGCTATACAGGAGGACACACCACTGACCCAGACTATGCCTCAGTATGTTCCGAAACAACAGGACATGCAGAAGCAGTCAATGTTGAATTTGAAACTTCAAAGCTAGACTATAAAACGGTATTGGAAATATTCTTCGCTTACCACGATCCAACCACCCTTAATAGACAGGGAAACGACATAGGGAGCTCGTATCGATCTGCGATTTATTACCATTCAGACATCCAAAAAACGACTGCAGAAAGCCTTATCTCAGATCTGGGAACAAACCAGGTTTTTCCAAATCCTATCGTGACCGAGGTCTGTGAACTTGGTGTCTTTTATGAAGCAGAGGACTACCATCAGTCTTTCTTTAAAAACAACCCATATCAACCATATTGCCAATTCATTATCGCACCCAAAGTAATAAAATTGAGAGAGAAGCACTCTTCTATTCTGAAACAAGAAGTCCACTAACTAATATTTTTATAAGCTAAGGAACCCCCGTTAACAATATATATCTATGAACACAAGATTATTGTTCCCAAACATTGAAGGGACCGAAGTTCTTTTTACTGAGGAATTTCAAGAATACCTACTGTCACTGCATGATTTGCTTTCCGACAGAATATTGGAAGCGCGTAAAGAACGAATCCGAACTGTTGAGAGCGTGCACCAAAATGGCGTCGAAGTGTTGGAACTACCAGTTAGTGAAATCAACACAACAGACTGGCAGGTAGACACCGTACCAGATGACTTACAACAGCCAGGAATAGAAATCTCTGGGCCAGCTGGGATAGCAAGCATGTTTATAAACGCTGTTAACCCAGGGCCTGAAGGAGAAAGGGCTGTAGGATATCTGGATGACGATGAAGATTCGGGAGGCCACTCGTTTGGGGACACTGTAAACTCCGCTTTAAATAGAATGTACTCAGTAACCGGTTCGTTAAGATTTGAGGACGTTTCTAGGGGAAGGGTTTATGAGATTGAACCGGGACCTCTGCCATTTTTTATGCACAGAGAGAGAGGACTTCATCTCGATGAGACAGACGTCACTATAGACGGAAATCCAGTGTCAGCGACAATCCTGGGCACAGCACTGACGTTATTCCACGCTGGTAAAGAACAAATCAACTTGAAACAAGGGGTTTATTTTTACCTGCCAAAGTTGGAAAGTGTAGAAGAAACTTCTATATATCATGACATGTTTGAAGCAAGCCGGGAACTTTTAAGACTCCCTCAGAATGCCATTATAAAAGCGATTATTCTGGTGGAGTCGCTACCCACAGTCTTCCGTATGGAAAATATGCTCTATGCTCTGGGGCCATATGGTGCAGGTCTTAATGCGGCAAGATGGGACCTGAAAGCAAGCATACTCGAATACATCATGGCGGACGATAAATCTATCTGGCCTGATCGGTTTGACGTGGACGTCAAAACAACAGAGTTCATAGCAAACATCTTCAGGCGACTAGTAGCAGTATGCTTAAAACATGGCGCAGTGGCAATCGGTGGTATGGCTACAGCACTACCTAGCCGAGACGAAGAAATAAATGAACTAGCAGCAGATTCTATTAGATCGGACAAAGAGTGGGAGGCAAGGCAGGGTTTTCTAAGAGGCTGGAGTGCTCACATATATCATATGAAAACGGCATCTGATCCATTCACAGAATGGTGGGACACTGGGTGGGTCCCACCGGAGCAATTAAAGGATCCAGCAAATTTCCCTTTATACATTGAAACCCCGGTAGGGGCAATAACAACCGAAGGTACAAGACGGAATATACGAACAATAATAGAGTACGTGGAAGGTTGGCTAAGTGGTAGAGGAGCCAAAGGTATAGACAGTATGGAAGGGCGTGAGGGAAAACGGCCTGCCTTAATGGAGGATCTTGCCACAGCTCGAATTTCAGTCGGGCAAGTATCGCAACGAATAATACACTCGGCTGTTGGGCAAGATACGGAACAAAAGCACTCTCTAGGTTCAGTCCGCCAGGTCACAGACATAGAAACCGATGATATTTTACGATTAAGAGGCACACAGTTTTCGGGAAAAGAACTATCTGAAATAGAGTCTCGTTACAGGGCATCAAGAAAAATAACCTTGAGGTGGATAAAAAACTATACTGATATGAACTTTAGAAGCCTCGGTTCCTACACTCGAGAAGATCTTGCAAATATTGCCTTAGAACCCGAAGCGTTTTAATTACTCCAGGCCCTAAGTCTCTGTTGTGTCCCTAGTTTTTCCACTACCTACTTCAGTTTTCCGTCTTCAAATAGAGAAGCCCTCAGGCCATCGTCAATCACATCCTCAATATCCACATTCTCCTCTATGGCACCATACTCTAATAGAACATCTCTTAATTCGTTCCAACGGGAACCATTTAGTGCCCCCAAGCCTCCAACAACGGTGGCTTCCGACAGAGAATCCGACAATTCTGTCTCCAACATAAACTTCATGTGATCCCTATTCTCGTTTTCTGCGTATTTCATTACTATGTTTAGTGCGGCCTCCTGATTTTGCCAGATGAATTCGGTCGCTCTCATAGTCGCCCTAAGAAAACCCTTTGTTGTTTCCGTTTTTGTGCCAATTGTTTGCTCTGTGGCGATATACGTAAGACCCAGTGTAGGGACGCCATAGTCCGCAGCTTCAAATACTTCGACTTCATGACCCATTGACCTTATAGTATCTGGCTCATTGGATTTAAATACCGCCAGTATATCTACCTTATCTTCCAACAAAATCCGAGGATCAAATCCAACCTGAATCTCCTCCATCGAGTCTCTATCCAAGCCAACTGCATCAGCAATTGCGAGGTAATCAGGCGGGATGCTGATCTTGTACCCAAATCGTTTCCCAGTCCAATCCTGAGGGCTTTTAATACCTGACTCAGATAAAGAAATAAAAGCCTGTTGCCCTCTCTGACCAAAAAGGGCAATGGCTTTCACAGGCGCTTGTCGAGAAGCTCGATATTTCAGGACCGAATTTGCGTCTGCAGTGGTAAAGTCAACTTTTCCAGCCAACAGCAAGGTCATATTCTCCCCGCCCCCAGCGGAATGAAGAATTCTAACTTCCAAGCCCTCATCAGCAAAATAACCTTTCTCCTGGGCGACATAAGCAGCCACGAATGGAAGATTAGCTTGAGGTTTGAAGCCAGCCATAAACGTAACCTTATGAGGCTCTGACTCGGTGCAAGCCACCAATAAGAAAACCATAAGACCGGCAAAAACAAAAAACAGCCTTTTCACTTTAACTCTTCTACTATTCTTCATGGTTAAAAAGTTCCAACAGAAGGGTGCCAAAAAATAAAACGCTTTTCTAAAACAACAACAGCTGAAGTGGCAATTACGCCTAATATGGCGAGGAGAAATATGCAGGCGAAAAGAGTCTCCGTATCAAGATTCCCGTGTGACACCATAATGAGATTTCCCAAGCCGTTACTGGATCCAAACCATTCACCTATCACGGCTCCTATTATTGATAGTGGAATAGAAACTTTTAACGCTGCAAAAAGGTATGGAAGAGAGTATGGAATACGTATTTTCATAAGAATTTCCCATTTAGAAACTCCGAGTGATTCAAAATATTCCGTTATCGGTTGACTGGTTGCCTTTAGTCCAGCGACAGTATTAACTAGGATGGGGAAAAAAGTAACGATCGCAACGATAAGAAAGCGAGGGAGAAAACCGAACCCAAACCAAATTGCGAATAGAGGTGCAATTGCCAAAACAGGTGTAACTTTTACAAAGACTGCAAGAGGCATGACGGTAGTTTCAACAAGTGCGAATCTAGCCGAAAATAAACCAATAATAATCGCCACTATCACACCCAATATTAAACCCCCAGCAGCTTCGAAAGCAGTGTAACCAAAGTCTTCCATTAATGTTGAAAAGTCAGTGACCAAAGTCATGAATACCCTATCTGGAGATGGCATAAGATATACCGGTACATCCCAAACATGAATGGCCGTCTGCCATATGATCAGGCAAAGTAAAACTAAAATTACTGGTATTAGACGTGACATTTAAGGCTCATCCAATCTGCTCGTAACCCAACGACTCCAGAAGGATAGATCTGGAGTCCAAGTCAGACCGGGAAAATTCATCTACAGTCATTTGATGTCTAATACTAGAAGGCATACCTGCGAGTGTTAAGACCCTGTCCGATACAGCAAGGGCTTCATCTATACTATGGGTAACGAGCAATACTGAAATTTTTGATTGCTTACATAGATTAATAAGGGTTTCTCTTAAAATCGTCCTTGTAATTTCGTCCAAATGCCCAAAAGGTTCATCGAGAAGAATCAAGTCTGGTTTGTGAATGAATGCCCTTGCGATAGCAACTCTCTGTTTCATACCGGATGAAAGCTGATGCGGATAGAATCCAGCATAATCTGACAAACCTACACTTTGGACCATTTTGGATACATCATTCAATTGTGAATCTTTTGGTGACTGACCCATAGTGAGAGAAACACCTACATTACCTTCCACGCTTAACCATGGAAGTAACGAATCTTCCTGGGAAACCAATCCTATTCGCTTGTCCTTTCGGGCGATAAAAGGAGGAGTCCCACAGACATCGATTAATCCTTGATCCGGAATAATGGAACCAGCAGCCAATCTGAGAAGAGTAGTCTTACCCACGCCACTTCTACCAATCACAGATACTACTTCTCCTTTCTCCACGGAGAATGAAATATCTGACACCACAGGTATGTTTGAGTTATTCTGTGTGTACGAGACAGACACACCAGTGCAAGAGAAAACAGATTCCAATTTCACACCATCAAAATTAGCAATATTTTTATCAATAATTAGTCCATCACATCAATAGTTAATTACATATTAAATACATAGCGACTATGTTATTGCAAGTCATAGCAATTGTGGAGTCACAAAATGCCACGAACTTATTCACAGGAAGGCCCAATAGCTAGAGCACTAGAATTGGTGGGAGAACGGTGGACCCTCTTAGTTCTACAAGAATTGCTAAAAGGAGTAAGTAGATTCGCAGACCTTGAGAATGCCGTCGAAGGCATCTCACCAAACGTTTTATCTTCACGGTTGAAAAATCTGGAAGAACACGGAATTGTTGAAAGAAAATTCTATAGCGCCCATCCTCCCAGAGCCGAGTACCTACTTACAAGAAAAGGGCACGAATTAGGTGTAGTGGCAGGAGCATTAGCGGTCTGGGGTTCCCGCCATACCAAGGGTGAAATCGAACTTATACACGATGACTGTGGTAAGTCTGTCGAGGTGATATATCAATGTGGATCCTGTGAAGGACCCGTCCCTAGATCAAGAGTAAGATTAGAACAGCCTCGAGCATCCTGAACGCCATGAGTATAGATAAAGAAAGCCTCGCCTTCATACCTGCGCTGGAACTGTCAGCTGCCATAGCCAGCAAGGAACTATCTTCTGAGGAAGTAACGTTGGCCGCTCTAGATCGGGCGGAGCAAACCCAAAGCACTCTAAATGCCTTCATTACAATCTGCAGGGAAGAAGCCCTAGAGGAAGCAAGAAAGGCCGACTCCAAAGTCTCGACTTCAGAAGAACTATCCCCTCTGCACGGTATCCCATTAACAGTGAAAGATTTAATAAACACTGCTGGGATAAGAACCACCATGGGGTCACGTATCTTCGACGAGAATTTCCCTAGTTCTGATGCGGTGGCTATAGAAAGATTGAAAAATGCAGGGGCAGTACTCATTGGAAAAACTACTACTCCGGAGTTTGGACACAAGCCGTTCACAAGCGCTCCACTATTCGGTCAGACAGTCAACGCATGGGACCAAAGCCGTATCGCAGGAGGTTCAAGTGGGGGGGCGGCAGTAGCGGCTGCAGCGGGACTTGGAAGCATACATGTAGGCACTGACGGAGGAGGGTCTATAAGAATACCAGCGGCGGCAAATGGCGTCGTGGGTATGAAAGCTACTCTAGGAACTGTCCCAAATGATTCGAACCCTGATTCCTTTGGAAACTACAGTTATACAGGACCAATCACACGAACAGTATCAGACTCTGCTGCCATGTTAATGATTATGGCAGGTGAGCACTCATCGGACGTCCACTCAATGGGACGTAACAATGAAAATTACTTGGACGCCGTGATGAATCCCGGTGACTTGAATGGGAAAAAGATTGGATGGAGAGCCCTAATGGGGAATTCGATCGTCGATTCAGAGGTATTACGTATTACCATGTCTTCTCTGAATGCCTTAGAATCCGCAGGGGCAGAAATTATAGAGATGACCGATGAATTCGAATCCCCGGAGCCGTACTGGCGAATAATTAACCAGTCCGCTTGGAAGGCCAGATTTGGAAAATACATCAACGCATGGGAAAATGAAATGACTCCCTCATTGCTTCGTTCCTTAAATGAAGCCAAAAACTACACGGGTACAGAACTTCAGGAAGCCATATACAAGAGAACTGAACTCTTTAGAAAAGTCCAGAGTTGGTTTAATAAATTTGATTTTGTTGTAACTCCTACCCTTTCAAGGACGGCGCTAGAAACGGGAAATGATCTATACGATCCAGTCATTGTTGAAGGAATTGAAGTTGGAATAGTTCGCCAAACCTGGTATCCCTACACACATCCGTTTAATCTCACTGGACACCCAGCAATTACATTGCCCTCCGGATTCCATAGCGATGGTCTGCCGACTGGACTCCAAATAATCGGGCCTTATGCGTCAGACTACGAAGTGTTAAGGTGCGGAAGGATATTTGAAATCACTCAACCATGGGTAGACAAAATACCCTCTGTTCCCAATTTACCCTAGTCTTCTATAGCACTGTAGACAAGTGTTCGTAGCTCTCTCCTGATGTTGTACGTGCCAGAAGGAACCAACTGGGTCATGAATACCACAGCCATGTCCTCTAGCGGATCGATCCAAAAAGCCGTGCTAGCCATACCTCCCCAAGCCAACTCCCCTACAGAGCCGGGAATCAAGGTCATCGCAGGGTCCTTCACCACTGAAAACCCCAATCCAAACCCCATTCCCTGATAAGTTGTTTCACTCCATCTCCCTGATGCTACTTCAGCTAGGTCTACTCCCCCCGTGAGGTGGTTAGCAGACATAAGATTGATAGTTTTTCTACTCAATATTCTGTTTCCGTTGAATTCGCCTTCCCCGAGTATCATCCTGCAAAAGGCCAAATAATCCTCCGCAGTAGAAACTAGCCCTCCTCCTCCTGATAGGAACGATGGGGGCTCCGCGAACCTACTTTGGGAAGGATCCTCCAACAGTTTGGGAGGGCCATTTAAGTTAAAAATATAATTGGCTGAAAACCTATGAATGTCTGCAGAGGGTACGTAAAATCCAGTATCCTTCATGCCCAACGGTTCAAATATGTTTTCATAAAAAAATGTGTCTAGGCTTTGTCCAGAAATAAGCTCTATCAAATACCCGCATACATCTGTGGACACTGAATAATTCCATCTGTCTCCAGGAGAAAACAGCAAAGGTATATCCGATAAAGAATCAACCAAGCTGGTTAGGTCTTTCTGGCCTGCGCTTCCTATACCACGAGTTGAGTAAGCCGCATCTATCTCGTTCTCTTTTAGAAAATCATAGGTAAATCCCGATTGATGAGACAAAAGATCTTTAATAGTGAGTGAGCGATCTGGGGCCCTGGTTTCAAATGAGCCGTCCACTCCTGATACATATACCTGCAATTTTTTAAAGGAAGGAATATACCTATATACGGGATCGTCTAACTGTATTAAACCTTTTTCAAATAACATCATTAAAGCTACAGATGTCACTGGCTTAGTCATTGAAAAAATACGATAAATTGTGTCCCATTGAACAGGTTTTTTTCTTTCTCTATCCATCAGGCCCAAGGTTGAATAGTGGGCTAATCTGCCCTTTCTATAAATTGCAACGAGGGAACCCGTGAATTTCCCTGTATTAATATAGTTTCGTTCAATGTGGTCATCTATGAGGCCGAGCCTCCTAGATGACATTCCACTGTTGGTTATTCCAGTTTTCAAAATAATACGACCTTAAAACTAATGTTTTTTTCGGAACTATCCTAAAGAAAAGGTGCATCTTACTGACTTACCTATAGTACAGCCATGTATGACATCCCGTTGTTGTAAGTAGTGATGCTGACATTTAACATTGCCCGAGACCTTTATAAAGAAAGTGGGGGAATATGAGTGCCTTAAAAGATATAAAAGTGCTCGACTTGTCGAGAATATTGGCTGGACCTTTTGGTACCCAAATTTTGGCGGACTTAGGAGCCGAAGTGTGGAAAGTAGAATCTCCTTGGGGCGATGATACCCGGAGTTGGGGACCGCCCTTTGTTGGTGACGAAAGCGCATACTATTTGTCAGCCAATAGAGGAAAGAAAAGTATTATTGTAAATCTCCGGGAAGAAAGAGGACAAAAGATTATTAAAGATCTTGCCTCTAAGGCAGATATATTTGTTGAAAACTTCAAAGTTGGGAATTTAGCCAGATTTGGGCTGGACTACACATCCTTGGCTGAAATAAATCCGGGATTGATCTACGCCTCTGTAACTGGATTTGGACAAACTGGCCCAAGGGCTCAAGAACCAGGTTACGATGCAGCACTGCAAGGCATGACCGGAATCATGAGTGTCACTGGCGAGCCCGACGGCGGGCCTACCAAAGTCGGAGCAGCGTGGGTAGACATCCTTACTGGGCTTACATCACTAATTGGAATTCTTTCAGCGCTACACGAAAAGAGTCTTAGTGGTAAAGGACAGCATATAGATGTATCACTTTTTGATGTGGGCATAGCCTGCATGGCGAATATAGCCCAGAGCTATCTTGCTACTGGGGTATCTCCAGGAAGAATAGGGAACGCGCATCCCCAAGTAGCTCCTTACCAGGATTTCCGAGCATCTGACGGGGACTTCATGACCGCCGCAAACAATGACGATCAGTTTCGCAGGCTTTGCGAAACTATCGGCTTGCCTAACCTGGTTGAAGACTCAAGATTCACAACAAATGCTCTCAGAGTTGAGAACAGAAACGAGCTAGAAGAGCTCCTAAATGGCCAAATAGGAGAAAAACCCATCTCGCACTGGATGTCGAAGATGCAATCAGCCGGATTAACCGTGACGCCAATAAACACAATTGAAGATGTTTTTAAGGACCCTCAGGCTGAAGCGCGAAATGCCTTATGGAATGTAGATCATCCTTCCCTGGGGAACATACAACTCCTAGGCTCCGCACTTCAACACCTAAGTAGAACACCCGCTTCGCCCCAGGGACACCCTCCTCTTCTGGGTGAACACACCTTAGAGGTTATGAGAGAAGTATTGGACATGCCACAGGATGAGATAGACAAACTTTTAACTGACGAAGTAATCAAGGGTCATTAACTTATCCAACAACCGATCGCTATTATATTCTGGAGTCCCTTATGAAAATAAAAGAAGTTAGATCTGTCACGCTCAATATCCCTAAGAAACCACCCACGTCTAAGTCAAGAAGACCAAATTGGAACAACACGTCTCCTAGAGCACTTCCCATAAACAAATATCCAGAATTCGAAACAGTGCATGGCAAGATGCCTGGAGCAAATACATCCGAAAGCACCTGGGTGCAAGTGATAGCAGAAGATGGAACGTGGGGCCTTGGAGAAACCAGTTTTGGTGAAATAACAGCGGCAGTAGTTGATTTTCACTTTGCACCTCTTTTGGAGGGTCGCGATTGCTTTGCCTTGGAATTTCTCAACGATCTTATGTGGAGGTCAAGTCAGAGATTCGGGTCTGGGGGACTGGCTACAGTAGCTCAATCTGGAATAGACCTAGCGCTCTGGGATCTAAAAGGAAAACTTATGGACCAGCCAGTCTATAGTCTAATAGGAGGTCCCTGTCGGGAAAAGGCGTTATGTTACGTAACCTCCGATGATCTAGATTGGTCAATAGAGTTGGGATTCAAGCACTTTAAAGTCTCCAACCCAGCCCATTACGATATGGGAATCGACGGACTTAATATAGTAGAGGAAAAAATAGCCTCTGCAAGAGAAATTGTAGGAAGTAATTCCGAATTGATGTACAACCCTGTCATGTCGTTCAATGTCGAGTTCGCGATTCGGATGGCTGAAAGACTAAGGCCATATGGATTACGCTGGTTGGAAGAACCTTTGATTCCAACAGATCTCGAAGGACACATTGAGCTTAGAAAGGCAATAAACTGGGTACCCTTGGCAACCGGTGAAGACCACCATGGCAGATGGACGTTCCGACAACTAGTTGAGAACAGAGCAGTCGATGTCCTACAGCCAGATCTTAAATGGTGTGGTGGGTTAACTGAGGCTTTGAAAATATACGCCATAGGAGAAGCAGCCGGAATTATAACAATACCTCACGCCGCCGCCGCTTCCCCATGGGGTCAGCATTTCGCGATATCTATGCCGGAATCCCCTATGGCTGAGTTCTGGATGGGGTCTGATCCAGGTATTCCACTTGATGAACTATGTCCTATCCCAGGAATGCCGATGCCAAAGGACGGATATATAAAACCATCTGATGCACCAGGATTTGGCATGGATATAAAAGAAGAATGGATTATCCCATGGAACCATGCAGCAGCAGCAAACAATACAGGTAAAAGTTAATCTCCAAGCAGAAAAGGAATGGATATGAAAATAAAGAGCGTAAAGGCGTTTCCAATAAACGTTGCCCCTAGTCCCACAACTATGCCTCGGGTTGAAGAAGATCCAAATGGAGGTTATTTCGCGAGTCCAATGGACAGGTACGCAAGTGACCGTCCCGGAAGAACATGGTCCGACAGTTGGGATAAAGTTGCCTGTGTTGTTACTGCAGATGACGGTACATGGGGATTGGGAATGTCCGTAGCTGCCGGGCCGGTATCCTCCATCATAAATGATCACTTCTCAGAGCTTATAGTTGGGCTCAATCCACTGGCAACTGAGAAATTGTGGGACATGATGAGGCGAGCATCAGCCGCCCACGGAACCGCAGGTATTGCCAGCTATGCAATAAGCGCAGTGGATAACGCGATATGGGATCTTAAAGGTAAATTGCTAAAACGACCAGTATATGAACTACTGGGAGGTCCCGTAAAAGACCAGATTTTCTGCTACGCCTCGAACACAATGCTCCGATATAAAACAAGTGATTATATGGATTGGTTCATGGACCTCGGATTTAAGGCTGTAAAAGTCTTTTTACGACACGGTCCCGAAGAAGGACTTGCGGGTCTAAATAAAAACGTGGAGATAATAGCGAATGCTCGTGACCAGATCGGACCTGATGTAGAACTGGCTGTAGATTCGTGGCTGTCATCGAACATAGAGTACGCGGTGAGAGTGTCTGAGGCACTAAAGCCGTACAACATTAAGTGGCTCGAGGATTATATGCTTCCAGAGGATATGGACAGCTACGCAAAGCTTAGGGCACGAGTTCCTGGACAAACGCTTGCTACTGGAGAACACTGGTATACGATACATCCATTCGCAGATGCAGCAGGTCGTGGCTTGGTAGACATACTACAGCCAGACATACAATGGGTAGGAGGCATGACCGCCAGTATCAGAATTTGTCATATAGCGGAGGCACATGGATTGACCGTTATAGGTCATGCAGGTATGAACTATCCATATGGACAACACCTGGCATATGCAATGCCTGTGATTCCATGGGGGGAGCGTTCTGAAGGTGTCTCCCCTCCGGGAGTTCCACTTGAAGAAATGGTTTCACTACCAGGAACACCGGTCATAAAGAATGGATACGTTAAACCGTCAGACGCGCCAGGTTTCGGAATAGAAGTCAGCTTGGATTGGTTGGAGGAAAGAGCAGTTAGGTAACCTCAATCAGAGAAAAAAGGGGGAAGAACAACTTGATGTTCTCCCCCCTTTTTTACAACATGAGATTAACGTCTATTTAGAGTTCAAGAACCCCACTCTCTCGTATTCCCCTTTAACCACGGGTTTAGCGTCGACTTCCATCCAGTCTTCCATAATTTCAGTGTATAAACTTCTAAAGTCCAGATTGAAATGAAGGTCGCCTTCCAATAGATCCTCACT
This sequence comes from uncultured Chloroflexota bacterium, assembly GCA_913048525.1. Classification (GTDB taxonomy): domain Bacteria; phylum Chloroflexota; class Dehalococcoidia; order Lucifugimonadales; family UBA826. The sequence continues at coordinate 20,610 of CAJWWP010000001.1, read as the reverse complement.
ACGAAGAGACGGATACTCGCTGTACTGTCCTCCAGCTACACCATCCCCAATAACAAACGCGACTCCACCTGATCCATGATCAGTTCCGTTGCCATTATCCTTGACTCTCCTACCAAATTCAGAAAATACGAACATAATCACATCTTCACTCTTATTGGCTTGTTTCATATCGGTATAAAAATCGTAAATACCACCCGCAACATCGGTAAGAAGACCCTCTTGTAACGCTATTCCATTTGTATGAGCGTCAAAACTTCCATGTTGGGTATAACAAATGCGTGTCCCTATATCTGCTTGTAATACTTGGGCTGCACCCTTCATAGCTTTCGCAAATGAGTTTGTGGCATATTCAACATCAGAGGAATATTTTTCGGTAACGGTGCCAAGAATATCAGCTCCTTTTAAAGCATCCAGACCTGTCTGACTCAAGTAGTCCATCACTGGTCCACTTCCCAATGCTTGAGTGTACATGTCCCTAAACGCCTGAAGAGCTTCATCCCTCTGAGAAGTATCACCCATATGACTCATCAATCCGTATGTTTCAAGATCGGTCACGGATGCCACTGGAGCACCATGTGACACCAGAGCTCTGGGCAATCCTGAGCCAAAATTGACAGCCGCTACGACATTATCATGCTGGGGGTGAAGCTGATTTATTGTGTTGCCAAGCCAACCTTCATTTCCTACCTTAGTCGGCTCTGCAGTATGCCAGATATCCATTGAGCGAAAATGGGATCGGTTTGGAATCGGGTACCCTACTCCGTGTACAACTGCAACTTTGCCTTGATCATATAGATCCTTAATAGGCGCCATTGCCGGGTTCATTCCAAGGCCATTACCTATTGGAATGACCTCATCCTCTGTAATTCTGACGTTAGGTCTATTATCCACATAATCTGGATTGTTATATGGGATAACGCAATTTAAATAATCATTACCACCTGAAAGTTGCACTACCACTATTTTTTTTTCAGCCATCAAACAACTCCTATAAGTCAATTAGTAATTGAGTTTACACCCTTTCAAAAATCTGAAATCTGTGGCGTCCTGTTTCCAGCACGTAAACTCTACCATCATCGTCTAATCGAACCGAGCATGGATCCCATAAATAAGCCTCCATTCGTGCAGAAACCTCTGAAGGGTCATCAGTATCTGACTCATAGACGGATTGATAAGTCGCTCGAGCTGCTCGCTCGTCATCCTGAGAGGCAAGATATTCTACAGCCCATGGATTTAAATCCGCTGCACCGCGGTGGGCGTCTAAAAAATTCCCATCTGAGTCTAGGACCTGCAACCGTTGATTGCCCCAATCTGCAACGTATATATTTCCTTCTTCATCTACAGCGACACCTGCAGGTCTGTTAAGTTGACCATCATCGCTACCTGACTGGCCGATCACTGTTAAAAATACACCCTCAGAGGTGAATTTCTGGATACGATCATTTCTCCAGTCTGCCACATATATGTCTCCCTTGGAGTCATCACAGATCCCCCAAGGGAGATCAAATTCACCATTTTCCGAACCTTGTCTTCCCCATTGGTCAATATACTGCCCGTCAAAAGTGTATCTTTGTACCCTGTTGTTCCTTGAATCCACCACTAAGAGATAGTCCCCCTGCACAAGTAGTCCGCTAGGTTGATTAAACTGGCCAGGTTGCGAGCCTTTCTCACCCCAATAACCAACCGGATTACCATCCCGATCAAATTTTGTGATCCTATGAAGTTTCTCGTCCGAAAGATAAATATTTTCGTCACCATCTAAGACGATATCAGTTGGCCAAATCATTCCCCCAAGAGCACTGTCATTAGTGGCAATCTGGCCAAGAAAATCATGATCCTTTGTTACCATTTGAATCCCATTTGAGCCCTTAGTAGTAGGTTTCCCACGGCTAGCAACAAAAATCGTTCCATCTGACCTAATAGCCATGGAGGTTGGTAGCTGAAAACCTCTCCCACCAAAATCGGCAGCAAATCCAACATTTGTTAAATATTCCAGCTTAAAAGTTGTGGTGGTCATAAATCTCTCCTCACCAAAGCTCTACACTCTACCTAAACTGTTTGATATTCCTGACTCGAAACAACCAGCTGAATTACTGCTACAGCAGCCTCATCAAATATATTCGCTGAATCTTCCTCAGACCAAGACATGTTCCCAAATTTGGAGGCATAATTCTTCAACCCGTTTTTTGTCGTTTCCATCACATCTAGGGGTCCCAGGACATCTAAACAATGGTCAACTAAGCTGTCGTAAGACATCTTTCCGGAGGGTTCCATAGATTTGATCCTGTCAACTATATCTCTTATGCCTACTTTGTCCGGGTCATTCAGAATTCTACCCGCGAAATTAACCCTTTCGACGTATGCACCAGTATTGATCCATTCAACTCCTCCCTGCCAACCTTCAACACTTGGAGGTCTCATCAACGCCTGACCCATGTTCCCACAAGCCGCATCCGCAGCAAATATATCGTCGGATGGAAGTTCAACAGGCCCGGCAAGTCTCATGGTGCCAATAACCATTTCCGCAGGGCTTTTTATACGTGCAAACCTTGAAGATTCGTCCTTGAAAAAGTCAGCCTCGAAGAGGTTTTTCAGCATCACTTTTATGCTGTGTCCGCTATTGAAATACGTCTCAACCAATTCATCTATCGCATCGGGATTTACGGGATCTTCATGAGGCCATTGAGGAACCGGGAGTTCATCAGCAACAAAGAAATGATAAAGATGGCGAGCAAGAAATCTTGCTGTAGCCTCCTGCTCACATATAATCCTTACAGCATCCTCCCCATTCCAATTACCAGTTTGCCCTAAGATAGTCTTTTCTTCATGGTCGTGGTCTTCATCATCATATTCAAACTGCCATGACATATAACCATACGGCCTAGCAGTGTTGTTGCGCATACGTATCGACATATAATCAGGGTTTACTATCCGCCAGCCGGTGAATGCCCTAGAAGTATCCTGTATATCTTCCTCAGTATAGTTACCTACACCCATTGCAAACAGTTCAAGAATTTCTCTCCCATAGTTTTCATTTATATTTGCGCCATGATTATCCTGATTATCTAACCACATTATCATCGCGGGATCTTTAGACAATTGAATTAACAAATTGTCGAAACTACCCATCCCGTGTTCTCTGAACATAGAAACTTGATTGGTTACAACTCTACTTTGAATGAGCTTTGTAGAAGCTGTAGCGAAGACCCTGTGCCAAAACAGGCACATCTTCTCCCTTAAAGGAGTATCAGTCATAACAAGCCTGTAAACCCAATGGGGTCCCCCTCCAGACCTCAGATCAGACAAATCTACGTGATATCTGCGAATCAAGTCATCAGGAATTACGTCAGGGTGGTCAGGGTTAAGAAGTTCGTCCAAAGTATCGCCGTATCCTTGAGATAACGCTTTATCCATTTCAGACGGCGTCGCTCCAAATCCCGCACGGCGTAGGAGATGAGCCATTTGGACTGTTTCTTTTCTAGATTGTACAGTCGTCATATTTTCTCCTCCTGAAAAATGATTACCTTATTCATGAGCATTTTATGAGGCGAAGTATACCAACACACAATATAGGTTTTAAAGGGGACAATGATTAAATTTTATGTAGCTACTATGTGTACGCGAAAGTTTGTAGTTTAGTCAGAGAGTCTTCCCTCTCTGAATGAGCCAATGAAATTCATGCAAAACTCGTCGCGTCCCAGAAGCATGTCCATGGCGATTTTGACTCTGTCAGACTCCATATTTAAACCCATGACGCGACTCCAGTTGCTCTCTATAGGATTCAATATTCCAGAATCTACTCCAGCATCTATAGCTAGTCTAATAAAAGTATCATTTATCAATCTCCTTGAAGGTAATCCAAAGGATACGTTGCTAAGTCCGCCAGTTATCCTTATGTCCCCCCCAAACTCCATTCTCATCAGCCTCACGGCTTCTAGGTAATGGTTGCCAAACGTCTGATCTACTGAAATCGGAAACAGCAGAGGATCAATATGGATCCGATCAAAAGAAATATTTCTATCTCTGCATTGATCTACCATTTTTGCAGCGTTTTCAAGCCTCCCCTCCTCATCTGAGGGCATGCCATCAAGACCAGCAGCAGTCACTATCACATGACCTTTATGACCAGAAACCAAGTCGAGTACTCCAACTCTCTCCAGGGAGGCCGAATTGATCATAGGATCACCTTGAGGTCTACCAATTCGTTCATATTCTTCTAATCCGACATTGATTATTTCGAGGCTAGATGAATCTATACTCGGAGGCAAGTTGGATATAGAACCATAGAATCCCACTAGCCATTTGATAGCCTTTTTTTGATTTTCAATCTTGTAAGATATTTCATCTATATTCAAATCAAGAAAATTACTTCCAAATCTCTCCTGTCGTTCAATTTCGGCAGCAATATAAGATTCCCCTTCCTTTTGTTCATAAGGGTCCTCTGACATACCCTTACTTACCGCTATCATGAAATGCTTGACCCGCCCCTCTTCATAGACCTGTGTTTTCTTAAATTCATCAGGGATCGTCATGAATTGTTTAACCCCATCGGTCCCACGATATATCACAGATTCTCTACCATTCGGGTCCAATCCAACTCTCTTCCCTTTGCGCATAAGAACTCTCGTAGTATGAATGTTTTCCCCTATCACGGAAAATACGGGCGATTTAGACAATTTTTCCTCGCTTAAATACTATTTTCGCCGGCATCTTAATATCCTGCGTGTCGATACTTTAATACTAGTGAAAGAGACAACATAAACGCCCACCATAAACGGCTATAGAATAGGGCTAATAAATATTTTACTAAAAATCTAATGGAGAAAATGTAATGACCAATGATTCTTCAAATTTTGGACCCCTTTCCGGCATCCGAGTCATTGACTGGACCATGTGGCAGTTTGGACCAGTTTGTTCCATGATGCTTGCCGACATGGGAGCAGAGGTTATAAAAATTGAATCTTTGGACGGAGATCACGCTCGTCAATTCCACACTGTGAGTGGCACTTCATCCTCTTTAGGCGGAGGTCTTAACGCTTACTTTGAATCACTCAACCGACAGAAAAAGAGCATGGCCTTAGACCTCAAAACCGAAAGCGGAGTTAATATTCTAAAAAAATTAGTTACAGAATCCGACATATTTGTTCAAAACTTTCGACACGGTGTTGCCGAGAGACTCGGACTAGGATACGACGACTTAAAGGCTACCAACCCCGCAATAGTCTATGGGGCAGCGACGGGGTATGGACCAAACGGCCCTGACGCTGAAAAGCCTGCATTTGCATATACTGGCGAAGCGCGATCAGGTTCTCTATGGTGGGCAGGACCAGATGACGGAAATCCATACAACCTACAAAGCATTGCAGATCAGATCTCTGGAATAATGCTCTGCAATGGCATTTTGGGAGCTTTAGTCAATAGAGGCATAACAGGAAAGGGCCAAAAAGTTGATGTTTCTCATTTAGGAAGCATGATGTGGCTAGCTGGAAATAGATACGGAATGGCGCTTTTAACTGGTGTTGAACCAGGAGGGCAAGATCGAAAAAGTGCCCGAAACCCTCTTTGGAATAGCTATAAATGCTCCGATGATAAATGGATCGCCTTTGCCATGAATCAAAGTGATCGATACTGGCCAGCGTTTTGTGAGGCTTTGAACCGCGAAGACTTCATAACAGACCCAAGATATAAGAAGATGGAAGATCGTGCAGAAAACAAGGTCGAAATTATTCGAGAGCTAGATGCAATATTTGCTCTTCACCCCAGAAATTATTGGGCTGAGCGTATGGAAAAGGTTGGAGGAATAATATGGGAACGAGTGCAGGACGTTTGGGATTTACCAAAGGATCCTCAGGTAATCCAAAATAACTACATCGTAGATTTTGATCACCCTTCACTTGGTCAAGTTAAATATCTTCAGACACCTATTGGATATTCCACGACCCCATTGGAAACCCAACGTTCAGCACCGGAGTTGGGTCAACATACGGAAGAAATACTTATAGACACTCTAGGTTATAGTTGGGACGATATAGCAACATTCCAAGATGAGGGAATAATACTTTAGCAAGTTTAGAAACCTAAAAGGAGCACCAGCGAAATGGATTATGAATCGGGTGTGATTGAAGTCGCCGAAAACGTATATGCCTGGATAAATGAAAATTGCGCAACTAACGCAGGATTCATCGTCGGCGAGGAAGGTGTCATCGTAATTGACACTCTCATGACACCATCATTGGCTGGTTCATTGATGACGGTGGTAAGAGACGTTACTGATAAACCTATCAGATATGTGATTAACACGCATTTTCACGGAGATCACATATATGGCAACCAATATTTCCTACCAACCCCAATCATTGGACACGAAAATTGCAAATTCGACCTCGACACAAAGTGGGACGCTAATTTCAACCGTTACTGGTCAAGAGAGGCGCTAAGACCCGAACTTTCCAGAATAGTAAAAACTACCCCAGATGTAACCTTTAACGACAAAATGTCTATCTGGATGGGCAGCAGAGAAATACAGCTCTCCTTCCACGGAAGAGCTCATTCAAACAGTGACATATTGCTGTATCTTCCGGAAGAAAAGGTACTTTTTGTTGGAGACCTAGCCGTCAACAAGACCATCCCAGCATTCCCTGACGGCCACATAACTGACTGGGTATCGGTCTTGGAACAAGTAGAGAAAGTCGATACGAACACAATAGTACCCGGGCATGGTCCAGTTGGGACAAGGGTAGAGTTCAATGAGGCTAAGGATCTTTTAAGCCTACTTAATACACAGATCAAGTCGGCTTTTGACAACGGTGCTACAGAAGAGCAAGCCGCCCAAAAAGTAGATGTTGGCCTATATTCAAGCTTTGCCAATCAAGATCGAATTCCTCAAATAGTAGAGATGGCATATAAAGCATACCGTGATGAATTATAGTGCCACGGTCCTAATAAGTAGACGTGGATAAAGATTGTATTCTGTCATAATTTAGTTCACCGCGTTGCTGTAGAAATTGCCGCACCAAGCCATCCAGAAAATCGTAATCATGAAGAGTAAATTGGTCATCTCCGCTCATCAGAACATTCACATATCGATTGGGAAGACCCGGTAAAGCTACTTTGATAGATATGACGTTTCTGAAATATTTTTTCAGATAACGGTCATTAGATGGATCGGTATCAACAGCATTTTTCAGATCGTTTTCTGTGTAAACTCCCTCTCTAGTAATTTGATTGAAAAAAGCGGAAAAAATTGATTGCCCTTCACCATATCCGTCAACATAAATCTCAGTTTTTTCAATTTCTTTACCTCCTATTAAAATAGGATAACTTCTGTGAATCGACAAATGGGACCAGTTAAGCGTACGAGCACATTCCGGGGTGATGAATCTTTCAAGTTCGCGTGGCCCCCAACTCCAGTCACTTCCCCATAGGCTCTGTCCTGGAATAGAAGGAGCACCCTCTATAAAGTTGTTTCCGACGCTAAGACCGATAATATGTTCAACATATGTCCTTATTGCCTTAATAGCGGTAGCAGGAATCTGGGACCCATACTCCTCTATTAATAGCCTGACCATTTCAGCATCCTCTTGATAAATATTTAACAATTCAATGGAAGCGTTCTCTTCCAGATTTACACCGTAATTTTTAATCACAGACTTCCAAAGACGTTCACTTACTTGAATATCTCCAGATTCCATTCTAGAAATCACGCTCTGGTTCACACCTATAATTGCTGCGACATCAGACTGGGTTAATCCTTTGTCCCTTCTTGCTTTTCTTAGGGTATCTCTTTCAATTTTTGTTATTTCTCTGGACATACCTTCCCCACAATCGTGTCATATTATGCCTATATTCAAGTCATAGGTTCTTAATATGTCAATATTTAGTGCAAAGTCAATTACGACATTTCTGGAAATTCTCAACCTCTTCCTACAGACGAACACGTCTTCCAGGAACACCCCGGTCTTTCCAAGACTGGAACTGCATAGCATTAGCAAACATTGAATAGTAAGCAACCAACACCACTAGAGTAATAGAGACCGGGAACAAAATGACTAAGTACTTAGGATGTTTGAACCTTACGCATACAAAAGCCCAGGAAATAACTAACATAGACAATGAAAACAAGGAGAGGTAAAAAAAGCCTGTACTAAATTGATCTGATATAACTTCACTAATGAAGTTATACAGAGGAATATAGGCAATAGCTAAAAGCAAAATGGAAAAAGCGACCAGAAGACTTACGTGGTAATTTAGAGCTGGGAACACACTCCTTGAAATTCCCTTTAGGGCATCGACATTGTTCTCATAGGGTAGGGACGTTACTAACCCCCCACCATCCAAAAGACTCCATACAAGACCCTCCCTTTTGGTCATTCGACCTAGTTCCATATCATCTACTGCATTGTCTTTAACTCTAGAGTGTCCTCCTATCTGCTCATACGCCAACCTCTTAAACAACATAAATTGGCCATAGGTGGCGGACAAATATGGGTTCTTTCTTTTATGGGCCTGGCTCATCGGAAGCCAACAGAATATTGCCCAGTCAATGAAAGGAAACATTAATTTTTCCGCTACGCATTTTGCGATTCTCCGAGGCATAAAAGTTAGCAGATCACAATTACCTTCCGTAGCTTTTCTGAGGGCCAACAAAATAGCATCTTCTTCTAGAACAGTATCCGCGTCCAAAAAAAGAAGGTACTGACCCTCTGATACAAGTGAAAGTTGATGGCAAGCCCAATGTTTCCCAATCCATCCCGATGGAAGTTCCTCGCCAGCCATAAGTTTGACTCGAGAATCTTGCTCAGAGAATTCCATCACTATCTCTGCAGTAGCATCTGTAGATCTATCATCTAGCACTATAATTTCTATGACGTTGCTACACTGGGAGATTAAAGACTGTAAACATTCAGATATACGATTTTCTTCGTCTCTTGCGGGAATCAAAACCGACACAGTTACAGTATCGATCCGAGTATTCTTCATAATAGTGGATGATTTACGGTTTAGAAACCGCGTATTCGAAAAGGCTGTCATCACAGAAAAACACGCCATGGCGGCCACAACAGTGTGTAAGGCCAGTTCTAACACAAACTCAAACCAACTTTCCGGTAAGTTTTTTGATCCATCCCCTGAAAACTATCCCGTTTCTATATTCCCTACGATGCTTGAATAGGACCAATCCAAGATTCAAAATACTAAATATAAACAGATCTTTACCGCCAAAAATTGTAACAAACACCAGTGTAAATCCTACCAAGCATAATGTAACGGTAATAGCGTGGTTAGTCTGTAGCAGGTGCACTAACCCTAGCAATGCAAGCCCAACAGGAAATGCAGCTCCGAAGGTTAATGCTATCCACACACCCCAGCTAGATGCTAGTGCCTTACCTCCGCCAAATCTGAGAAAAGGCGACCAGGCATGACCTACCACGGGTGCAACCCAAACTAAAGCTAGGAGCACATAATCCAAATTAACCTGTGCTGGGCCAATAAACAGCAGACCAGCTACTACTGGAATTATACCTTTAGATACATCAAGTAATAGAACAATAAGTCCTACTTTCCAGCCAGCGGCGATCCAAGCATTAGTGGCGCCAGGGTTACCATCTCCTACACTGCGGGCATCCTCACTACGAAATAATTTCGAGACCAGCACTGACCAAGGAACCGATCCACAGGTATAGCCAAGAGCGATCCAGATAAGCGCTTGTGTAATTGTCAAAGCCTAGCCCCAATTATAAGTTGCAACGAGACCGCCGAAGGTTATCATAATTATGTGTTTGGAATACTTATGGACATAATTATGGGCCCATTTAATTAATCCCTGAAGCGAGTGTTCTAGTCAATTGACCCGTGACACCCGCGACCTTACCATGATCCCAAAGAACATTTGTGAAAGGAACCACATGACTAAATTCGACCCATTATTCGATATCAGCAATAAAACCATAATAGTTACAGGTGCATCATCAGGTTTAGGGGTCACATTCTCAGAATTCCTTGCCAGTCGTGGAGCTAACGTAGTTATATCAGCTCGTCGTGAAAACAAATTAGAAGAACTGAAAAACAAGATCCTCGAAAGAGATCAGTCGGCAATGTCGATCTCCTGTGACGTAACAGACTCCTCCCAGGTGGCTACCATGTTTAATAATGTCGAGGAAAGATTTGGAAGAATAGATATAGTAGTCAACAATGCCGGGCAGATTGCCGAAGCTGGTGCAGTACCCGAAAAAATTACTGATGAAATGTTTGAGCAAACAGTCAAGGTAAATCTACTAGGACTTTGGTATTGCTGTAGGGAGGCTGGCCAGCGGATGCTTAGAGATGGATTGGGGGGAAGTATTATAAATTTGTCATCAGTGGCTGGGCTTAATGGTATGAGGGGTATGCCTGCCGCGTACCAAGCAACTAAAGGAGCTGTCGCGACTCTGACCAAAAGTCTTGCCGCATCCTGGGCCGATCGGGGAATACGGGTTAACGCTATAGCACCTGGTTGGTTTCCAAGCGAAATGACAGGGGCATGGGTTAGACAATCAGCATTCAGGCGTCACATAAGCAATAATTCCCCTATGGGTAGAATAGGTAAGCCAGACGAATTGACTGGCACTTTATTGTTACTGGCTTCTGAAGCTTCCAGTTTTATTAATGGTCAAGTTATATCTGTCGACGGGGGTATAAGCTCTTCGATGGGACTTCCATTCTTTACTGAAGAGATGTTCCAATACATGGAAAAGGCTGTACCTGGAGACATGGCTAAAAGAATTAGACCAGACTAACTTGGTGCACAGTTATGTTTCCAAAATCAATTTCGGATATATCGAATGTGTGGCTTAAAAAGGTCACTGGATATGAAGTAAAACACTTTACTTTCGATAACGTAAGCGAAGGCAAAGGTTTTGCGGGGGAAGTATTCAAACTAAATTTAGCATATGCTCACGCTGACTCAATTTCTAATAAGAATCCCTCTACGCTAATCGTAAAATTCGCTTCACAAAATTCCAGTACCAAAAAACTGGTAAGACCTTACGCGATAAACGAAACAAACATATACAGCAACCTTCCCAAGTCCTACGAAGGCTTTTTGCCAGCAACCTACTATTCAGAGTGTGATGATAAAACAGGTGACTGCTGTATATTAATGGAAGACCTCTCAACAAAAATTTATGGTGACTCACTTCAAGGTTTGTCTCTCGCACAAGCTATTGCAGCTACAACTTCAATTGCCAGATTTCACTCCAGCTTCTGGGAGACATCCAAGCGAAGTCAGTTCTCCTGGTTGAAGCACTCAAAACTGATTCTAAGGTTCATGAGCAGAATCGTGGAACAAAACAGCCTCATATTTTTGGATTCATATGGGAATAGGTTAAGTAAAGAATTCCGGGAACTTGTAACGGTTTATCCAAATAAAATGATGGCTATATGGGACAGATTAATGGATTCACCCTCAACAATTTGTCACGGGGATTTTAGGCCGGATAACTTCTTTTTCGGTGACGATGACAAGAGTATTACTGTAATTGACTGGCAATTATGTTCGGAGATGAAAGGAATCGTCGACGTAGCATATTTATTCACCTGGGGTCTTGACGAAAGGGATAGAAAATCTTGGGAGTCACAACTTCTCGCAAATTATCATGACACCCTGATTTCAAAAGGAGTAAAAGATTACTCCAAGTCAGACATGCATAAAGACTATATCCTTGGGTTTTTTGTACCCTTCCAGATACTTTTAGTCGCAAGCACAGCATTGAATAATGGATCCACAAGAGGAGAGCAACTTATTTCCCTAGTAATCAAAAGAATGCAATCAATTATTGATGATCACCATCTGCTCTATCAGATATCCAGAATATAATTTGGCTCTATGCAAAAAATATAAGGTAATCCGCAAATGAATCACCATAGCGCTTCGCATATTCTTAATGTTGTGGAAAAACTGTCAAAACAGTATTTGTCTGACATTTGCGATTTATCATCCACAGACTTTGAACAACCAAGTAAATGCCACATGTGGGCTGTGAAAGACGTAGTCTCTCATTTGATCAGCATTAACGGATTCTTTCAAAACTCAGTAGTAAGGAGTCTCGACGGTGACGGAATGCCTCCCGAGGGAATGCCAAATCCTGGAACAGGCAGTGCCGTAGCAATGAGTGAAGGCATAGCAAATAGAGCTATTCAACTTTCAGAAACAGCACTTAGTGACCAATCACAAATGATCGCGATATCTGAAAGAATGGAAGTAGATTTACTTGAGACTTTCAAAAATGTGAACTCCGACGAATGGGACCTTCCTGCATACCACCCTATGAATACACTGTCTCCACGGCTATTGCTCCTGTTAAAACTATTCGAATCAACACTCCACTCATGGGATATTTTTAATGCCTTAGATGACAACTACCAAATTAACTTGGAGGCGGCGGACATACTTCTAGAAGCATGGAAGTCTCCAGAAATCAATCGATGGTTTTTTACCCCAAATATTGAACAAGTTAACCCGGTTATATTGGACGTAGAGTTCGAATCAAATAAAGGTTTAAGACTTGCGAGTTGGTCCGGCGCAATAGACATCATGGACAGGCCCTCCAAACCTACGGGTGCTGAAGCGGTGATTAAGGTCAGCCCGAAACTTTTTTCATTATTAATAACTGCCAGAGCTAATCTTGAATCCAACATTCGCGAGGGAAACATATCTGTAGTGGGAGACGAATCTGTCTTGCGATGGTTCCACACTTGGTTTAGAGGATCATAGCTCTCTGGTGCAAGCTACCTTGCAACGACCCCACCATCGACGACAACTTCAGATCCAGTTATAAACGATGATTCATCGGATGCCAGAAAAACTATCGCAGGAACTATATCGAATGCAGAGCCAATTCGCCCAAGTGGGATTCTATCTATTAGCCATTTCCTCTGCTCAGATTCTTCAAAAAAATTATTCGTCAATGGAGTCACTGCGTAACCTGGGTGAACTGAGTTAACTCTCACATTGTCTTTAGCGTACTGAACAGCTATCGATTTGGTCAAAATACGGGAGGCTCCTTTCCCTGCGTGGTATGCCGTAACTGTAGGACTACCTACAAGTCCGTAAATAGAGGATATATTTACTATAGACCCTGCGCCTTTCTCACTCATCGAAGGTACGACTTCCCTAGATCCCAGAAATACTGCCTTTGCATGTACGTCGAGCTGCTGGTTCCACGCTTCTTCAGACGTCTCTTCAACGTTAAACCTGGCAGAATTACCAGCGTTATTAACAAGGACATCTGGAACACCATAAAGGGAAATCGTATCCACGACTACACGTTCCCAATCCGAGGCGCTTGTGACGTCATGGTACATAAACTCGGCATCAAACCCATTGGCTTTCATCTGAGAAACCGTTGCCTGACCTGAGTCTGAATCTATATCGGTTACAACTACCTTCGCACCCTCTCGGAGAAACCTCCAAGCGGCAGCGCCGCCAAAGCCCATAATAGAACCCTGTCGCCCAGTAGCGGCTCCAGTAATGATGGCGACCTTTCCCTCTAATCTCATTTATTTATACCTATATGAACAAGCGCACTGGAATCTGGCTCCGGAAGTTTCGACTTTGGCATTTTACATATCATAGTGTAAGCGGGATCAAAAACGTTACCAATGTCATACTCCACATACATTCCAATAAGAATATTTGCATCAGGCTGGGATATTCCATAGTCCTGAGTCAACCACCTAACCATCTCTGAGGTTGCATGTTGAATAGCTTCATCCAGTGGTCTTACATTCCCCGCTGTAAATATATATTCAGAATTTTGTCCCCTCGGCCATTGAATCAACTTGTTCTTTACAACTTCAAGAGTAAAGGACACCTCCATTGGAATTTCAATACCAGTGCCTAAGATTTCACCATCTGACTGCCAAGCATGGCCATCTCCTATATGAAACAACGCACCTTCAACAAAAACAGGAAAGTATGCCGTGGTCCCAGGTTCAAAGCCACGATAATCCATATTGCCTCCGTAAGGTCCCGAAGTAGCAGTAGATATCGACTGTCCCCTATCAGGCGCCACACCAAAACAACCAATCATTGGCCTAATGGGAACGATCAGATTTTCAAGAGCCGGTGACGGGTATTCCATCGAAGCAGTATTAGTAGCAAAATCCAATACAAAATTAAATATGTCAGGGTTGGGAACACTATTCTCATGACCAGGCTCCAGCACATTGGGGGATATTCTTGGCCTACAAAACCCATGATTACGATTCGGCCATATTTTTTCCAAGGTAACAGCAAGTACATCCCCTGGTAATGCATTATCAACATAAAATGGCCCCGTCTGTGGATTACCACGAGGGGCAACCTGATTACCTTTCATATCCCGCCCTCCAGCATCTACAGTCATCGTGTGAACCAAATCACCACTCTTGACCTCCAGTACAGGTTCGTGAGATCCAATCGACATGTAATAAGTGTCAGGGAAAAATCTATGTTCCATATACATCCTCAGAAGATTTTTAAACAGTTTATTCGAACCTGCATATTAAGAACAATTAGTATCATTCCAAATCCTCTAAAAAAGTTTAGAATAATCACATGTTAGCCGACTTAAATAGAAATCCTTTGAAAGGCCTACAAGTTGCCTCTTTTGGAGAAGTTCTTTTCGACATGATAGATGATGAGCCTCATCTTGGTGGAGCACCTCTCAATTTCGCTTGGTATGCGAGTCAAATGGGAGCTGAAGTGTCACTTCTAAGCACTGTAGGTAATGACCAACTTGGTGACAGAGCATTGAATACAATTTTAAACACCAAAATAGAGGCCATGGTCACTAGAAGTGAATTACCGACGGGAGTAACGGAAGTGTCTAGTGATGGATCATTCACAATTGCAAGAGGAAAAGCTTGGGAAAATATTTCAGTACCCATGTCCAGTGGACGTGACCTACAACTTCTCTACTTTGGATCTTTGGCACAAGTGTCGAAAGAAAACAGATCCAGTTTAAAAACGCTTTTAGATAGAAACCCAAAATATGTCCTCGTAGACTTAAATCTGAGGGCTAATTGTTACACCAAACAAACGATTGAAGACTGTCTCTATTACGCAACCATGTTGAAAGTTAATGAAAAAGAATGGAATGTGGTTAGTGAAATCACTGGGATAAATGAACCCGAGCTTCTTATGAGACGAAAGCGCCTAAAAGCAATGGCAATAACCAGGGGAAAAAACGGTGCGACCCTATATAGTGCAGCTGGCGGCATAGAGTTCAAACCAAGCAGCATTGAGCTAGTGGATCAGACTGGAGCCGGTGACGCTTTCAGTGCCGTATTGGCTGTTGGGATACTTGTAAATGCCCATCCTGCACAAGCACTTGCCGCGTCTTGCCAAGCAGGAGCAATAGTCGCTTCAAAGAAAGGAGCTCTAGTAGACTTACCTAAGGACATATTAGAAGCCTACGAAGAAGAATTAAGTTAAATAGCCTCAGGCCAGCCCTAAAGAGCGCAGTACTACTTCTATCTAAAAGTCTCTCGTGGTAGGTAGACTTTCATCTTCATTAAAACCCTGTGGTGATACTATCCTTTCTTCACAGTCTTCCGTTGTAATCGGACAGTAGGCACATTCCTGTTCGCTGGGTACTTTTACTGCAGGTATTTCTGACGATAGACGTCTCATCAGGCTGCCCAGACTTGAGACAAATTTTTCTGTTACTGACCCAGCAGGAATAAAAACATCGTGATCTGAATAAACGATTCTTCCTTCAACCGAAACATCTTTAAATCTAGAGTCATGTTTTTCCAAAGCGTACATGTACATCAAAACTTGAGTGCTGTGGGAAGGAGACGGCTGCCCTGTTTTAACATCAACAACGACGCCAATACTCCCACTTAAGCCTATTAAGTCAGGAACTCCACTCAACATCGCTGTTTGACCTTGAAGTCTGACCCTGTTCTGGTTCTGAATGAATACTTCGTATCCATCATCCTCAAATTTCTGCCTAGTTTTTAGCAGTAATGCAGCATGTTCCATATGCCATTTTGCCGTATCAAAATTGGACGGCTCTTTTTTGTAACTATTCCCCTCATAATTCGCTCTAAACCAAGATGACCATTCACAATAATCTTCACCCGACAGGAGCCGATTAACCCAAGTTACCCAAACATATGTTGATTCCCGTCTGCTAGGCATCGGTAACCTCAAAAGAATCCTAATTCAATTGCAACATGCTTCAACAATATTACTTTACGAAATAGGATAAAAATAGATGAGGCAACATTCCCATCCAAGGAACGGTTGCAAACTACCAGTAATGACGATAAGTTCAAATTTCCCCAGAATACACTCGAGAAAATGGGACATGAAAAACTTTTATAAAGGAGAATTGAATGGGACATTATTTAATCACCGCTTCATACACCAGTGAGGCTTGGGCCGCACAAATTGAAAATCCCAAAAACAGGATGGAGGTAGTAAAGCCTTTATTTGATGCTGCAGGCGGGCGTATAGAATCTGCATACTTGTCATTTGGTGCTAACGACCTGGTATTGATATGTGAATTTCCTGATAACGTAAGTGCCGCATCTGTCGCGATAAAGGCTGCGTCAGGAGGGGGATTATCTAATTTCCAGACCACTCCACTTATCTCTATTGAGGATGGAATTGAAGCCATGAAGAAAGCGGGTAGTTTGAGCTACTCAGCTCCAGGAGACTAACCTATTATCGAAATGAAATAAATATTTTGATGTCTCACATCTCATTAAGTAATCGATATGAGAAAGAAAATATTTTGAAGACCTATAGTTAATCCTTCATCAGATTACTTCACAGGAATATAGACATGGGAATAAAAAATGTCATTGTGATGTGTATTGGCGTTGCATCCCTTGCGTTGGGGGCATTGTCGGGGAGCATAGTCACAATGTTGATATCGCCCGTCAATGAGTACAATCACTCTCCTGGATGGTGGTCGGGACATCCCAGCCTTGAGGTTTTACTAATTATAGTCGGCGGCTGTCTAGGTGCTGGCGTTTATTGGATACCTTACAAATTATTTTTTGAAGGATGGGCAAGCGAAGATAAAAAAGTAAATAGTGATAGTTCCGTTTACTAAGAGTAGTTATTGTGGAATGACCCGTCCCCTCATCGCTGCCTCTAGTCAAGTCCCATGGCTATTTCTTAAGATTATGGATGTAGATCTGAATGCTGACTGCCAAGTTCTGAATTTTCAATTGCGACTACAACACAAAAAATCTGTAACTCCAACCTAGAGCGAACTGACAAAACGAGGCTGAGGCTATAGTACTACTGAACTAGATAGTCTTAACCTACCTAAAGTCCGTTACCTGTGGCAAAAGAAAATGATGGACTTTACGGTAGGCTTAGACTATTGAAACAAATTTTTTACTTCCACTCCCATAGTTCCCATGTTGCATTCCCTTCTGCATCCACATCCCAGTTGTAAACAACAGCAGCCCCATTCAGGCTGGATAGAGACGGAGCTGACGTTTGAAAATACGCAATGCCCTTGAATGAAGCCCCTCCTTCCTCAGTAAAGGAACCGATTCCAGAGGCTCTAAAAGTAGCCATTCCGTCACCAGCGATAACAACCCCCGAATTTGGGCACTCCCCGTATATTGTGCCGTCTGGTAGAACCTCGGATTGATAGGTGGCCATCATTTGAAAAATTTCCACTCCTGCCAATGTTCCAGATCCACTTGGCACTGTGACTTCAAATCTGGGATTTACGCCATTCGCAGGCAAAACTTTTTGTGTAGTTATGGCTTTCAAAGAACCTAATTTCTCTGCGGGCATATTTGTACCTCCATCTAAATTCTTAACTGATAAATTGAACTGACGGAGTATATATTAAGAAAATTAACCTGTCATATGCCACTCCTTTTCCCATAATGACTCTGCATATTTGGGGCACGTCCCATTCGCGCACGAGGTTAAAATTGAGAAGACCCGATTGGGTTACTAGATTAGCCAAAACTCAAGCGGGCGGAAGATTAGTGGAACATTCCCACCTTAGATAAGCGCCCACTCAGGTACCCCACCATTTTGGAGACACTTCAATCGGCTAAGACTCTTCCTGTAGCTCGGAAACAATCGCTCAAGCTCTTTCCAGAACTCAGATGAATGGTTTAGAACTTTTAAATGAACAAGTTCGTGATGAAGTACGTAATCAACGACATCAGGTGGCAGCAGCATAAGATTGCGATTCAAATTGATATTTCGCTTGATGGAACAACTCCCCCAAAGGGTTTTTTGTCTTTTGACTCTCATCTTCTTGTATGGAAGCCTGAGTGAGGCGGATATACCATCCAGTTGTCTTGGAAGATATTCAAGCGCCTTCTCATGGAGCCATTTTTGAAGCAGCGTAGGCACCTGAAACACGTCCCTCGGGTCCTCTGGGACTTCAAGGGTGGTTGACCTCTCTGTTACGATGCCGGAATTTTTGTGATTGATTCCTCTGTAGGTGACTTTCCACCGATTCCCAGTTGACAGTAATGCAATCGACTTTGGCTTAAGTTCTCTACGAGCTTCCTTGATTCCCATAATTTCTTTTTCAATTTTATATTTTCTTCTGGATACGATTTCCAAAACCCAATTATCGTCATAAAAGCGGGGAAGCACTATTTCAAATCCGATGCGAATAGAAGACTTGAAAATAAGTCTTTTCGCTCTATTGCTGTGTCTAACCGAAAATAATCTAACGTTTTCCTGGGAGACATCTAGCAACTCAAGGAGAGAATCTTGGGTTATCAACTGTGAGTGCTTACCCTTTTAGTTAACCTTCTTCAGATTACCAATTGCATGTTAAATAAAATTTGTTTTTACCAAGTACCGCCTCACTTGTCTTCGGCGACGCAGGGAAGTAAATTCGGTTCTGAGTTCTACACTTTTACTGCACCCTGCCAAGAGCAGACCTGAGACCGCGAGAGCAAGTAATCATTTCATGTGCCTAGGCTAGCTCTCAGCGAGACTCTCA
Source organism: uncultured Chloroflexota bacterium (assembly GCA_913048525.1). Taxonomy (GTDB): domain Bacteria; phylum Chloroflexota; class Dehalococcoidia; order Lucifugimonadales; family UBA826. The sequence goes on along the minus strand of CAJWWP010000001.1, from coordinate 1,645 downwards.
TTCTTGGGCATCCCTAATTGCCCATTGCCATGATTCTTTTGGTGTGATGTTGCTGTGGGGAGCGTTAGAGTCTATTCCTTCTTCGGGATAACAGGTAAAGCAATACGTGTGTATCCATACCTCCTCCTGACACACTATATGTTCAATACGTCTCTTTTCGTCAATTTGCTCCTTGTAAGCTATTCCAAGAACAGAAATTGTCTTTGTTCTGTCACGCATGAACATAGTGATTCCGAAGAACAACAGAGGGCTACCAAAAATCACTGCGACCAATTCCCATATTCCTCTAAAGCCTAAGTTGTCCAAAGGCCATAGTGCCATGATTAGCTCATAAGATACCCCAGCTCCAAATATCCAACCAATACCCAAACGCACATTTTCATCTGGAAGACGCCTTATAATCCAATCTTTCATAGCTACCTCCGAGTGACCATTTACCCTTTTGATCCCCAATCATACTGCTCCCAATGCCCCCACATCTTCATGAAAGGGGGTAACTCATTGGGTCCCCACTGTATACACGATGAGCCTACTTCCTCTCCATATTTCAAATACTGGAAGAGGTGTTGCAATTTAAAGAAATTCAAGTGTGTGTACCTTGGCTCAGACAGACTTTCGAGCTCACGCCCTTTGTTTTCCTATAAAGTTATGGAATGAAATTGAAAGATGGTATCTCCTATGAAGACCAAGTTTTTTATGATTTAGCCTTTGCTCAGAATTGCATTACCACAAGCACTTTTGAAGGGTGTGAATTTGTTAATTGTGATTTCAGGGAGTCAGAGTTTAGAGACTGTACATTCACTGAGTGCATATTTAAGGATTCTGACCTGGGCCTAGTTAAGTTAACGCAGACGAGATTTACAGAAACCAAATTTGAACGATGCAAAATTATTGGAGTGAACTGGACTTCACTCGACTGGAGAGGAATTACACTTTCAGCCCCAGTTGAATTCCATTCGTCTGATATTAGTTTTTCAGTATTTAGTGCGTTACGGCTTCCCGGATTAAAAGTTAGAAATTGCAAGGTTCATGATGCTGATTTCGCATTATGTGATTTAACTGGTGCGGAATTTGTTGAGAGCGACTTAACTAACACTCGATTCAGCTCAACTAAACTCAATGATTGCGACTTTAGAGAAGCAAGTAACTTCGTCATAAATCCAACAGAAAATTTCGTCGTAGGAGCTAATTTTACTTTCCCTGAGGTTCTAAATTTACTCAGTTATTTTGGGATAAAGATAGATAACATATAAATACACCTTCCCTCCTTGTGCCTCACTCATACCACTACCCTTCATTACACATGTTCTTGACTCAAGGGAATTCGGCCTTCGCCCTTCCCATATCCGGAGCCTGCTGCCCCAGAAAATTTTGAATTGGCAGACAAATGCCTCTTAGACAGTCAGCAAAGATACTTGGAGTACACCACTCTACTTTAAGTAAATGCATAAATGGTCAACGAGAGTGGAATCCAGAATTAAAGGCGAGATATGACCAACTTGTCTCCACCCTTCCAAAAAGTGGTGGCACGAGTGGTTGCGCAGTACAGGTGCCGAATAGTAGAACTGATGGAAAATAGGCGTGGACTGTCAGTATGGTGGAGCTGAGGAGGCTCGAACTCCTGACCCCCTACTTGCAAAGCAGG